>CAZVMK010000064.1:0-7175 GCA_964628315.1 uncultured Oscillospiraceae bacterium | reverse complement strand
ATACCGTCTGCACCCACACTGTGGACATTGACTACGGCAAAATCAAGATGTACGTCGGTAACTACGACTTCTGGTATGAGTCTTCCCAGATGGTGCAGGCAATGCTGCGCAACAAGAACAAGAAGAACCAGGAAAAAATTGAGGAATTGCAGCTGTTTATCCAGCGTTTCTCCGCTAACAAGAGCAAAGCCAAACAGGCGACCGCCCGTCGAAAGTTGCTGGACAAGCTGACCGTGGAAGAAATGCCCTGCTCCACCCGTCGCTACCCCTTTGTCAGCTTTATGCCCGAACGGGAACTGGGTAAGGATATTTTGACCGTTAAGGATGTTTCCGTCACCGTGGACGGCGTGAAGCTGCTGGATAAGGTTTACTTCTCCGTGGGCAAAAATGATAAAATCGCATTCGTCGGCGAAAACGAGCTGGCGCAAACCGCTCTGTTCCAGATCCTCATGGGCGAGCTGGAACCGGATGAGGGCTCCGTCAAGTGGGGCATTTCCACCATCCGCTCCTATCTGCCCAAGGACAACACCCCCTATTTTGAGGGCAACGAAGACGAGCTGGTAGACTGGCTTCGTCAGTACAGCGCCAAAAAGGACGATGTCTATCTGCGCGGCTTCCTGGGACGGATGCTTTTCTCCAATGAGGACGTTTTCAAGCACGTCAACGTTCTTTCCGGCGGCGAAAAAGTGCGCTGTATGCTGTCTAAAATGATGCTTAGCGGTGCAAATGTGGTGCTGCTGGACCAACCCACCAACCATCTGGACATGGAATCCATTCAGGCTGTCAACAAGGGTCTGGAATCTTTCAACGGCGTGGTGCTGCTGGCCTCCCACGACCACGAAATGCTGACATCCACCTGTAACCGTGTCATTGCCTTCCAGCCGGACGGCACCATCATCGACAAGTACGGCACTTACGATGATTACCTTGCCTGGAT
Organism: uncultured Oscillospiraceae bacterium; assembly: GCA_964628315.1. Classification (GTDB taxonomy): domain Bacteria; phylum Bacillota; class Clostridia; order Oscillospirales; family Oscillospiraceae; genus Faecousia. The sequence goes on along the minus strand of CAZVMK010000064.1, from coordinate 6,238 downwards.
CGCAGAACACAAAAATTAAGAGGAAAAGAATATGCAAAAAATCTTAGATATTATCACCGTGAAAATGCAACAGGCCTTTTCCGATGCCGGATACGACCCCAGTTTCGGCCGTGTCACCGTATCCAATCGGCCCGACCTTTGCGAATATCAGTGCAACGGCGCTCTGGCCGCCGCCAAACAGTACAAGTGTGCACCCATTCAAATCGCCAACGCCGTTGTAGCCCAGCTCAATGCCGAGGATTACAGCATGATCGAAGCGGTCATGCCTGGCTTTATCAATCTGAAGCTTTCCGGCCGCTTTTTGCAGGATTATCTGGAAGAAATGCGCACCGCCGAGGACTTCGGTGTTGAAAAAATCGGCGCAGGCAAGACCATCGTTGTGGACTACGGCGGAGCAAATGTGGCCAAGCCTCTGCACATCGGCCATCTGCGCCCTGCCATCATCGGTGAAACCCTGAAGCGGCTGCACAAGTACCTGGGCTATAATACCATCGGCGACGTTCATCTTGGCGACTGGGGCCTGCAAATGGGCCTGATCATTGCCGAGCTTCAGGAACGTCAACCGGAACTTCCCTATTTCGACCCCGATTTTACCGGCGAATATCCCAGCGTGTCCCCCTTCACCGTGGACGAGCTGGAGGAAATTTACCCCACCGCTTCCTCTAAAAAGAGCGACCCCGAATTTTCTCACAAAGCCCACCAGGCCACGCTGGAATTGCAGCAGGGCCGTCGGGGATACCGTGCGCTGTGGGATCACATTATGAATGTGTCCGTCACCGATCTGAAGAAGAACTATGACAATCTGGATGTCCATTTTGAAAAATGGCTGGGTGAAAGCGATGCCGACCCCTATATCCCCGCCATGGTCGAAGATATGAAAGCCCGTGGAATTGCCGTTCAGTCCGAAGGCGCATGGGTCATTCCCGTGGCCGAAGAGGACGACAAGAAAGAAATGCCCCCCTGCATTCTGGTCAAGTCCGACGGTTCTTCCATCTACGCCACCACCGATTTGGCTACCATGGTCCAGCGTGTGCAGGACTGGGCACCCGACAAGATTTTGTACGTCACCGATAAACGTCAAAATCTTCACTTTGAACAGGTATTCCGTGCTGCACGCAAGGCAGGCATCGTCCCTGCGGAAACGGAACTGGAACACGTTGGTTTCGGCACCATGAACGGCGCCGACGGCAAGCCTTTCAAGACCCGTGACGGCGGTGTGCTCCGTCTGGAGCAACTGATTTCCGACATGACCGATTTTGTCCGCGCCAAGGTCGTGGAAAACAAGATCGTCGAAGAAAGCGAAGTCGAAGCCACCACTTCCAAAATTGCCATGGGCGCCCTGAAATACGGCGATCTTTCCAACCAGCCCACCAAGGACTACAATTTTGACATGGAGCGTTTTGCCGCTTTTGAGGGCAATACCGGTCCTTACATTCTCTACACCATCGTGCGTATCAAGTCCATTCTGAACAAGTACGGTGCATGGGAAAATCTGCCCATTCAGTCCCCTGTCAGCGATTGCGGCAAAGATCTGATGCTGGCCATCACCAAATTCGCTCCCACGCTGGAGTCTGCGCTGGCCAACTCTGCTCCCAATATGATCTGCGCCTATATCTACGAACTGGCTTCTGCCGTCAACAAGTTCTATCACGAAACTCCTATCCTCAAGGAAGAAGATGCGCACTTGAAAGCAGGCCACATCGCCCTGATTGCTTTGGCCAAGCGTGTTCTGGAAACCTGCATCTATATTCTGGGCTTCTCCGCACCGGAAAAAATGTAATTTTTATGCTGGGGAAGGCAATGCCTTTCCCAGCGTGTCTTTCTTTAAAAGGAGCGATCTCATGTCACACACCATCGCCGCCGTATCCACCGGTAACTGTATCAGCGCCATCGGCATCATCCGTCTTTCCGGTGACAATTGTGCCGCCATTGCCGGTTCCGTTTTCACCCCGAGAAACGGCAAGCCGCTGTCCGAAGCCCCCGATCACAAGCTGGTCCTGGGTGATTTGAAAGACAGGCAAGGGCGCACCATCGACCAATGCTGTGCCATCTACTGCCGTGCCCCTCACACTTATACCGGCGAAGACACCGTGGAATTTCACTGTCACGGCTCCCCTGCCGTTCTGGCCGCCGGACTGGAGGCGCTGTATATTGCCGGTGCTGCTCCGGCAAAACGAGGAGAATTCACAAAACGAGCTTTCCTAAACGGAAAACTGGATTTGACCCAGGCGGAGGCCGTCATCGATCTGATTGAGGCCGATACAGCCGATGCCGCCGCCAATGCCGCCGGACAAGTAGGCGGTGTGCTACAAAAGAAGCTGGCACCAGTCTACAACGATCTGACAAATCTTTGCAGCCATTTTCATGCCGTTCTGGACTATCCCGATGAGGATATCGAGGATTTCGGTCTTTCCAACTATGAAAGCACATTGAAAGCCGATGCCGCTTCCCTAAACACTTTGCTGCGAACCTACGGGCAAGGGCGCATTCTGCGGCAAGGTGTTGCCGCCGCCATTGTCGGGCGTCCCAACGTGGGAAAATCCAGTCTGCTCAATGCGTTGGCCGGATATGAACGGGTCATTGTCACGGAAGTTGCCGGTACGACCCGTGACACCGTGGAAGAGTCGGTCATGGTGGGTACTACCCGTCTGCGGCTGATCGACACTGCCGGTATCCGTACCACCGATGACAAAATTGAAGCCATGGGCGTGGAGCGTTCCAAAGAGGCCGTAAAAAATGCGGATCTGGTTATTTTCGTCTGCGACGGAAGCGTTCCTCTGACCGAAGAAGATCAGCAAATCATCGATTTGTGCCTGGAGCATGAAAACGCCATCGCCCTCATCAACAAAACCGATTTGGGGCAAAAAGTATTTGCTTATGATCTGCCCTTTATGTACGTGGTAGAGATCTGCGCCAACAGTGGCAAGGGGCTTGATCTATTTGCGCAGGCGGTAGACATGATTTTCGAAGGCAACGCCCCCTGTGATGGCTCTATACTGACCAACGCACGGCAGGCCGATGCCATTCGGCGCTCCCACGAGGCCATTGAGTCGGCGCTGGAGGGTCTGCATTTGGGTCTGACCCCCGATGCGGTGTTGACCGACATTGAGAACGCCATGGAAGCCATGGGCGAAGTCACCGGCGCTATCGTCCGCGAAGATATCACCGCCAGAATTTTTGAACGTTTTTGCGTAGGTAAATAATATGATTTATTTTGATAATTCCGCTACTACCCGTCCATGTGCCGCTGCCGTTGAGGCCGTGTCCGCCGCCATGACCGAGCACTGGGCCAATCCCAGTGCGCTGTATTCTTTCGGTTTTGATACGGCGAAGCTACTGCGCACCGCCAGATCTCAGGTCGCTGTCGCCATGGGTGCAGAAACCGAACGTGTATTCTTCACATCCGGCGGCACGGAAGCCGATAACTGGGCCATTCTTGGCACCGCAAAAAAACTGGGAAAACGTGGAAAGCACATCATCACTACCGCCATTGAGCACCACGCCATTTTGCATACGATGGGCCAGTTGGAGACTCAGGGATTTGAAGTCACCTATCTGCAACCGGACAGTATGGGGCGCATCGGCTTGGATGATTTAAAAGCCGCTCTTCGGCCGGACACCATTCTGGTATCGGTGATGATGGTCAACAACGAAGTCGGCTCCGTTATGCCGATTGCCCAAATGGCAAGATTGACCCATCGCATCTGTCCCAATGCACTGTTCCACACCGATGCGGTGCAAGGCTTCCTGAAGATCCCCTTCGCCGCAAAAACGCTGGGTGCCGACCTGATTTCTGTTTCCTCTCACAAGGTCCATGGTCCCAAGGGCTGTGGCGCACTCTACATCAGTCCCAAAATGAAGTCCTTCCCTGCCCTGTTGCAAGGCGGCGGTCAGGAAAGCGGCTACCGCAGTGGCACAGAAGCCACTCCGGCAATATTCGGTTTCGGTGCGGCCTGTGCAGAAGTTTTCGGCACACTGAAAGCTGATATTGCCCACGAGCAGGCACTGCTGGATGAAATCGCAAGCAAAATCTCCTCCATGGACGGCATTCACGTCAACGGTTGCCATGAAGCGCCCCACATTTTAAGCCTGTCCATTCCCGACGTGCCAACCCAAAATATCATTAACATTTTGCAGGATCGGGAAATCTATGTTTCTGCAGGTTCTGCCTGTGCCAAGGGGCACCGTAGCCATGTGCTAACGGCCATGAAATTGCCGCCCGAAGTAATGGACGGTTCATTTCGCATTTCTCTCAGCCGTGAAACCAGCCACGAAGATGTTGAAGCACTACTGGATGGAATTCAGGCCGTTCTGGATTGGAAAAAAAGATAATTTTGTCGCCCTGTTTCCAACAGGGCGACATTTTAAATACTCTGCAAAAATTTCTTTACCTGGCGGCGGTTTTTCAGCGCAATGGTTTCTATGCCGTCCGCCTCATTGAGCAGGCGGTAATACTGTTGCCGTTTGTTTTTATTGAAATTCCATATCCATTTCAGAAACTCCAAATCTATCCGTTCAGGGCATCCCTCACCCATATCCGGCCGAACTTTGCCGTAGCTGCGCAGCACACGTTTGGCAACGCCCCTCAAGCAGGCAAATCGACCGAAATCCATGTAGATGATGGTGTCGCACTTTTCCATCCGTTGAGGCAATGTGCGGTTAAAGTTGCCATCCATGATCCATTTCGGTCTTTCCAACTCCCGCGTCAACAGGCTGTCAAACTCTTCCTCCGTGGCCTCCACCCAGCCAGGTTTCCAGAACAGTTTGTCCAGATGTATCACGGGTATGTCCAGTTTCTCTCCCAGCTGCCGTGCCAACGTAGATTTCCCCGCACCGCCGCAACCGATGATGATAATACGCTCCATACGCTCCTCCTCAACGAAAAAGCAGTGCCGTGATTTCTCACAGCACCGCTTTCAGAATTTCTTAAATACGGCTATTAGTAAGCAACGCCCCAGTAGACCATCTTCTTAGCGGGTTTGCCGCAGCAGGGGCAGACATCATCCAGCTTCTCCTGGTTGAAAGGAATGCAACGGGAGGACATACCGGCCTTTTCTTTCATAGCCAGCTCGCACTCCAAATCGCCACACCACATGGTCTTGATATAGCCGCCGTTCTTCTCCTGAAGTTCCTTGGCCTCTTCCAGAGAATGGGCTTCGTAGATATGTTCGTCCAGATTTTTCTTAGCCTTATCGAACATTTGCTGCTGAACGATCTTCAGCTGCTCTACAACAGCGGTCTCCAGATTTTCCAGCTTCGCGATCACCTTTTCCCGATCTGTCCGACGAACGATAACACATTCACCGTTTTCCAAGTCACGGGGACCGCACTCCACGCGAACGGGAACACCCTTCATTTCGTATTCCGCGCACTTCCAGCCCATAGAATTATCAGAGTCGTCCATCTTTGTACGCAGGCCGGCTGCGATCAGGCGTTCTTTCAGGCCTGCAGCGGCCTCCAGCACGCCAGCCTTATGCTGTGCAACAGGCAGGATCACCACCTGAACGGGAGCCACCATGGGAGGCAGCACCAGACCGTTGTTATCGCCATGGGTCATGATGATACCGCCGATCAAGCGGGTAGAAACGCCCCAGGAAGTTTCATGAGGATTGGTCTTCTGATTGTTCTTGTCGGTAAATTCAATGTTGAACGCCTTTGCAAAACCATCGCCAAAATAATGGGAAGTACCGGCCTGCAGTGCCTTGCGGTCGTGCATCATGCACTCTATGTTATAAGTGGCTTCTGCACCATTTAATTTTTCCTTGTCAGTCTTCTGGCCACGGGTCACAGGCATTGCCAGCACATTCTCGCAGAAATCGGCGTAGACATTGAGCATGGTCTCGGTAAACGCACGGGCTTCCTCAGCGGTGGCATGGATGGTGTGGCCTTCTTGCCACAAGAACTCTCTGTGGCGCAGGAAAGGACGGGAAGTTTTCTCCCAGCGGAGCACACTGCACCATTGATTATACTTCATCGGCAGATCCCGATGGGACTGCAAAACATTCGCAAAATGCTCACAGAACAGAGTCTCGGAAGTGGGACGTATCGCATAGCGCTCCTCCAGCCGCTCACCGCCGCCCATGGTGACCCATGCGCATTCGGGGGCGAAGCCCTCCACGTGATCTTTTTCCTTCTGCAGCAGGCTTTCGGGGATCAGCATGGGCATATACACATTTTCAACACCCTGCTCCTTAAACATCTTGTCCAGAATGTGCTGCATATTCTCCCAAATGGCATA
>CAZVMK010000063.1:0-7322 GCA_964628315.1 uncultured Oscillospiraceae bacterium | reverse complement strand
GTTGGCGACGGCCTGCGTGACGCTTTTGACCCGAAGTCGAAGAGGTAATGGAAATGGCAGAAAAGAAGAAAAATTCGCATTATATCTCCCGCAACGAGTCCAAGCGTATTGCGCAGGAGAACAAGGAAGCCTATCGCAGATATAATCAGAAAAAGAAAATGAAGGTGCGTGAGGAAGACTACACCACCGTCATGAAAGACCCCACCAATTTGGTGGAGTTCGATGACCTGCACACCTATTTCTACACCGATGCCGGCACCGTGCGTGCCGTCAACGGTGTCAGCTTCAACGTTCCCGAGGGCGCCACGGTGGGAATCGTCGGCGAGTCCGGTTGCGGCAAGAGTGTTACATCCATGTCTCTGATGCAGCTGATCAATGGCCCCAGCGGCCAGATCGTCAGCGGCGAGATCCGCTTCCGCACCAACGCGTTCAAGCGTGATGCCAAGGGCAAGAAGATCCCCGTTTTGGGCGAGGACGGCCAGCCGCTGAAAGACGAGCTGGGCGGCACTTGCTTCGAGCGGGAAGAAAAGGTTTATGACATCGCAAAAATGCCTCTGTCCGATATGCAGTCCATCCGCGGCCGTGAGATCGCCATGATCTTCCAGGAGCCGATGACCTCTCTGAATCCGGTGTTCACCATCGGTTCTCAGCTGGACGAAGTTGCACTGTTGCACATTGAAGGCATTTCCAAAGAGGGCGCCAAGGCACGTAGCATCGAAATGCTGACTCTGGTCGGCATTGCCGATCCCGACGGCGTTTATAAGAAATATCCCCACGAGTTGTCCGGTGGTATGCGTCAGAGAGTTATGATCGCAATGGCCTTGATCTGCAACCCCAAACTGATCGTGGCCGACGAGCCCACCACCGCTCTGGACGTGACCATTCAGGCCCAGATCCTGGATCTGCTGAAAGCCATTAAGGAAAAGCAGAATTCTTCCATCATGCTGGTCACCCATGACCTGGGTGTTGTGGCGGAAATGGCCGACTATGTGGTGGTCATGTATGCCGGCCGTGTAATCGAAATGGGCACCACCGAAGATATCTTCGATCATCCCATGCACCCCTATACCATCGGCCTGCAAAAGAGCAAGCCCTCCGTCAACAATGACGTGGAGGAGCTGTACTGCATTCCTGGCTTCGTGCCCAACCCCATCAATATGCCAAACTACTGCTACTTCCGCGATCGTTGCGATCGCTGTATGAAGCAGTGCGCAGGGGAGTATCCTGAATTCATTCAGGTCAGCCCCACCCATAAGGTGTCCTGCTATCTGTATGCTCAGGACGGAAAGGAGTAACGGTTATGTCTGAAAAACTGAACAATGTAGCCAATGCTTCTGAAGAAAAGTCTCTGGACGATGTTTTGCTGGATGTTCGCGGATTGAAGGAATATTTCCCCGTCAAGACCAATATGTTCGGTAAGGTGCTCAAGTCCCTGAAAGCGGTGGACGGTGTTTCTTTCACCGTTCGCAAGGGCGAGACCCTGGGCATCGTCGGCGAGTCCGGCTGCGGCAAGACAACCATGGGCAGAACCCTGTTGCGTCTGTATCCCGTGACCGGCGGAGAGGTTTATTTCAAGGGACAGGAAGTGACCAAACTTTCCAACCGTGAGTTCGACAAACTCCGTCCCCAGATGCAGATGATTTTCCAGGACCCCTACGCCAGCCTTTCCCCCCGTCTGACGGTGGGCGAGATCATTGGCGAAGCCGCCCTGGAGCATGGCCTGGTAGACAAGGCGCACTACCGTGAGTATGTGCTGGACGTGATGAAAAAGTGCGGCCTCCAGCCCCACTATTACGAGCGTTATCCTCACGAATTTTCCGGCGGTCAGCGCCAGAGAATTTGTATTGCCCGTGCCCTGGCACTGAAGCCCGACCTGGTTGTTTGTGACGAGCCTGTTTCCGCTTTGGACGTTTCCATTCAGGCACAGGTCATCAATATGCTGCGCGACCTGCAACGGGAACTGGGACTGACCTACATCTTCATCTCCCATGACCTGTCCGTGGTCAAGCATATCTCCGATAACGTAGGCGTTATGTATCTGGGCAATATGGTGGAATACGGCAGCAAGGAGCGGATCTTCGAAAACGCTCTGCACCCGTATACCAAGGCGCTGTTCTCCGCAGTCCCTGTGCCGGATATCCATGTGAAGAAAGAAAGAATCGTCCTGCAGGGTAGCATTCCTTCTCCTGTAAATCCCCCTAAGGGATGTAAGTTCCATACACGTTGCAATCACTGCATGGAAATTTGCAAGGAAGTGCCTCCGGAATACCGTGAGGTGGAGCCTGGCCATTTCTGCGCCTGCCACTTGTATGATTGTGATGTGGAAATCAAGTAATAAGAAATTGGCGTGAACAAAGTGAAAAGAAGCAAAAACAAGGAGCCTCTGGACACAAACACCCATGACGAACTGGACACGGAAACCACCATTGCCGATATGAATGTGGAGGGTATGCCGTGGTATGAGCCGAACAAGCGCGGGGGAGGACAGGATTCTGAAATCCCCCAGCTTTCCAAAAGCGAACAGCGTGCGCTGGTTCGCGGAGCGGTTTTGTCGGCATTGCCGCTGATCGGCGCACTGCTTCTGGCGGTGGCGTTGGCCTATGGGCTGGTGTACTTGTGGCTTCGCTGAGATTTTTCGGTGGTTGAAAGGCAGTTTGTCTTTCACCCCGAGCAATGAAGTGAGACTGTCTTTCAACCACCAAAAAATCTTTTCGACCTTGGTCGAAAATGCGTGAGAAAGGTATGGTTACATACAAAATGAAAAGTAAGAGAATTCTTTGCACACTGCTGTGTGTGCTGATGCTGGTGTCTATGCTCGCCGCCTGTAGCGGCCAGACCGATACGACTGCCGGCGAAACCAACGGCCCGACCGGCGCACCTGAGACCACCGCGCCCGATGGGTCCACGCCCGAAACAACGACTCCCGATGTGGAGCCTCCCACGCCTGTGGTTCCCCCTAAAGGCGATGACGACGAAGGCCTGCTGGTCACCGTTGAGGACAATGCGGCCGTGACCGTCAATACCGATACAAAGCTGCCCAGCCGCCTGGAGGAAGGCACTGTTGTTACCTTCACCATCAAGGTTTCTCCCCTGTACAGCGGTACAGCGGTGGTTTATGCCGGCGAAGAGGAGCTGACCGCCGATGCAGAGGGCGTGTACAGCTTCACCGTAACAAAAGATACCCAGATCCGTGTCAAAGGTCTGGAGCTGATCGTATCTGCCATGGAGGGCACCGGCGACAGCGATGACCCCTATGAGGTCACATCGATCACCGATATGCTCTATATCGCAGAGCGTGTCAATGCCGGTGACAGCTACTACACCGCAGCGTTCTACGAGCTGCAGAATGACCTGGACTTCCAGGGGCTGGAAATGTCCGTTATCGGTGATATGTCCACCAGTAATGGTTATTTCTCCGGTTATTTCGATGGAAACGGACACACCATTTCCAACTATCGCATCGAGACCACTTCCACCGAGTATGTGGGCCTGTTCGGTATCCTGTATGCCGATCTGAGCGGCACCGGTGGCGGCTCCGTCTATGATCTGCACCTGAAAGACTTCACAATGAACGTCAGCGCCTCCGGCTCCAGCTGCTATGTCGGCGCATTTGCAGGTTACGGTATGGGCGCAAACCTGATTTTGTGCTCTGCCGAGGGTGGCACGATCAATATCTATGCCGACGATAACTATTTTGCATACGCCGGCGGCCTGATGGGCATTCAGGAAGCCATCACTTATGACTCCTATCCCTTCTATTCTTCCATTTCCTACTGCTATACTGACCTGACCATGAATTGCAACAGCGGTGTCGTCTACGCCGCCGGCGGTTTGGTAGGTTATGCAACCGCTGCCGAAGACGGTGTTGTTGCTTCTATCAATAACAGCTATGTGCTGGGCGATATGTACGGTGCCGTGTGCTCCGGCGGCCTGATCGGCTACATGGACTCCGGTGTTTCCGTTGTCAATTCTTACACTGCCGGTACGGTTTCCGCACAGTGCAAGACCGTCGATACGGTGAACTTTGCCGATTACTGCAAAGCTTATGCCGGCGGCCTGGTGGCTTATGCCAAGCCCAACAGCATCATCGTCGATAGCTTCAGCGCTGCAAACGTCAGTGCATACGCCGCTCTGGGCGAGAAGTACCAGATCGTCGGTTCCATCCTGGGTTATGCCGTGGAGCCCGATGCTTACGACTTCGGCTATACCGAGACCACCGTGTACAACTGCATCGACACCGACGGAAAGCTGCCCACCAATGAGCAGCTGTGGGAGACTCTGCACTGGAACACCCTGGACTGGACGGTTGAAAATGGCAAATATCCCGTGTTCAACATGGAAAACGATGATGCCATCGAAGATTTCTTCTACACCATTAAGATCGTGGTGGACGGCAAGGAATATGACTTTGAAAGAAATCTCTACCTGACCATGAGCTTCTGGTACAGCTATGAAGACGGACGCCTGCCCCGTAGAATGGCTTCCGAGAACAATGCAAATCTGGTTTCTTACGGCTACTTCTTCGATGAAGCACACACCCTGCCCGTGCCCGACAGCTATATTCCCACCCACGATGTGACCCTGTATGCAGCTATGGCTGATATGTCCAAAGTGGCAGGGGAGTACGAGTTCGTTATTGAGGGCAGCAACAAGAATTTGAAGCTGACCATCAACGTGGACGGTACCTACAGCTTTGACGATGCAGGTGACAAGATCACTTCCATCTGTATGTACAATGGCAAGGGCATCACCTTCGAGGATGCACGTTTCGGCCGCTTCTACAGCGGAGACGTGACCCTGGAGCACTATCAGAACTACACTTTCTACGCAGTCGTGCAGGAAGATGGCTCTCTGCAGACGATCGGCGGTAAGACCTCCGATGGCTACATCTTCACAGAGGAAGAGCCCCTGGTGATCCTGCCTGTGAAGAATGCCCTCAGCGGCAAGTATGCGGATGGCCACGGCGTATATACTTTCTACGCAGATGGCACCGCCAACTATGAAGATCCCGAAACCGGTCTGGAGAAGCTGAATTACACCATCAGCGGCAACACCCTGACCTTGACCACTGACGAAAAGACCATCACCGGAACCGTGGAAAACGGTGTCATCACCGTTGATGGCGTGGCGCTGAAAGCGCTGGATGCTTTCGCCGGCAGCTGGACCGTCAATTCCAAAGCCAACAAGGTTTATACCTTTGACGGCGCCGGTAACTGGACTTACAGCTACTATGGCTATAAGACTTCCGGCTTGAAGATCGTGTTCAAGACCCTCAGCGGTACCTACACCATCGACGATGACGTTTTGACCATGACCGGTGACCTCAGCGGCACTGCCCAGTTTAAGGATAACCTGCTGATCGTCACGCTGGGCAACGACAACTACACCTGCTACCAGGACGGCGGCTTCCGCGGCACCTGGCTGAACCCCGACTACAGCACCACGTTGTACCTGAAGGGTATCACCGCCGAAGGCTACGGCATCGCTCGCATCGAGTATACCTACGACAGCGGCATTGTAGAGGCCTACGACCTGATTTGTGCTCTGGATGAGAAAGACAGCACGCGCCTTTGCCTGTATTATTATGCAGACGGCATTACCGGCGAAGTTTTCGGTTACATGAGCTATGTGGTCGGCAATGATTATCTGGACGCCACGATCTATGTCGGTTCCATGGGCACTTTCATGTCCAACTTCCCATTGTATGCAGTAGATGATTACGAGGGCCTGTGGATCGGCGACATCGCCGGCATGGAGCGCCTGAGCTTCAATGGCTACGGCAGCTACCAGATCGGCCTTGTGACCATCAACGGAGAGGAAATTTCCTACCTGCTGGATGATGGCACCCTGGAGGGCGCATTCACTTATAACGATGTGACCTATTCCATCGCTTATAACGAGGCCAACGGCACAGTTACCCTGACATGGGACAACGGCAGCGCTGTTTACTGCCGCAAGGATGCTTTCGGTGATGTCACACTGACCGATGGCAACGGCAAGTTCTACACCTTTGACGGCCGCAGCAATCTGGGCAACGGCATCATGTATGTCAATGGCGTGGAGGCATACACTTATACCATCTCCAATGGCGAACTGACGCTTTATAAGGACGGCACGCAGGTCGGATCCGTGTCCATCGCAAATGCAGAGTATCTGCTGAATGCACCTGATGCCGAGAACGTGACTCTGCGCATCCAGCACAAGTTTACCGGCACATGGGCAATGTCCGGCTCTCCCGAGGGCAACTTGGTCATTGGCACCATGGATCTGAACGGAAAGCTGAACGGTAGTGTCAGCGGCATTAACGTAGAGTTCACCCTGGAAGAGGACGGCTCTCTGGCATTCATTCTTCCCGATTACACCACTGTGTTCTATTTCATCCCCGTGGGCGACGAGGCGGTTGTCGATTCCTATAAGGACTGGTACCTGTACGGCACACAGATCGAATGTGCAAGAATCGACACCTTGTTCGGTACATGGAAGAACTCCCTCGGCGGCGCTTACCAGTTCGATGGTATGAGCAACGGTACGCTGACCAATGCTATGGCACAGGCCGGTACCATGGGCACCAGCGGTTTCCAGGGCACCACCGCTTACGGCTACACTTATAACGAAGAAATGGGTCAGTACATCCTGTGGACTGTCAGCAGCACCACCGGCGAGACCAAGATCTTCCGCCTGAACTTCTGCGCCGTTGATTATAAACGTGCTTATGTCAATGAAGACGGCACCCTGGCATTCACCGTGGAAGAGGGCAACGCCCTGTACAATTCCTATTTTGTAGACGAAGACACCGAGATCACCTATTATTTCGATGGCTTCGATAAGGTAACAACCTCCGATGGCGACACCTATACCTACAAGATCGTTGGTAGTATCGACTATACCACCAAAACCGCTACGATCAAGTTGACGGACGAAGACGGCAACACGGTCAATGCAGTTGTGGATTTCAGCGATACGACCGACCCCACCATTACCTTCGAAGAAGCCTAATGGATTGCGATCAGTGAACGATACGTTCAGAAAGGAAAATCGTGTATGAAAACTTTAAATGCTAAGGGCCTGCTGGCTCTGGTACTGGCAATGGTCATGCTCCTGTCCCTGGGGCTGACCGCCTGTACCCCGACGACAAATACCACCGGTGGTGCAAGCACCACCGGCCCCAGCAACAATGACGAGACCACGGCTCCCACGGAAGGTACCCCTGATCCTACCGAACCCACCCATCCCGAGGGCACCGAGCTGTATACCTTCACCGTCAAGAGTGTGGGCGCAGAGCCTGTGGCAAATGTGACCGTAACCGTCACTTATGCAAACGG
>CAZVMK010000062.1:0-7327 GCA_964628315.1 uncultured Oscillospiraceae bacterium | reverse complement strand
CTGTCCCTCTTCTTTCAGGATATTCATTGCGGCCCGATGGCGCACATCGTCAAATCGCACCAGTGCATCATCCAAAATCAGGGGCGCATCCGGTATCAGCGCGCGGCTGACTGCCAGTCGCAGAGCCAGATACATCTGATCGACCGTGCCCTCACTGCGCCACAGTGCCGTGTGGGACACGCTCTCCTCCCCCGCTTTTGTCTGTAGTGAAAGGTCCTGTCCGATGGTCATACTTTCATATCGTCCGCCTGTCAACCGCTCAAAAATCTGCTGTGCATCTTTGGATATTCTGGGTGCAAATCGCCGTTGCAATTCCGCCGTTGCTTCCGCCAGAGTAGCCTGTGCCAATTCAAGCGCATCATAAGTTTGCACCAGTCGCTCAATCCGCCGTTGGGCAACTTCCAGTTGCTGTTGCAACTGTTTTTCCTGTCCCAGCGACTCCTTTCTTCCCTGCAGCTGCCCCAGTTGCTGTTGGAGCTGCTGAAGTTGCTGCTTTGCCTGTTCCAGCAAAAGCTGCGTTTGCTCCGCAGAATGGGTCAACATATCTTCATTTTCCGGTTTTTGTACAGGCTTTGCCATTGCGGAAACGATTTCGGCATGACTTTTCGCACTTTCATATTCCCGCTCTGCCTGGGCCAGTGCCGCCCACTGCTGCGCTGTTTTTTCCCACTTTTGCAGACAATTCGAAATGCTTTCCCCTGCCGTCAGCTCCAGAATGCGGCTATTCAAGTTTTCCCGTTTCTGTCGGAACTGGGTCAGCACCTGCTCATGCTGCGCCACCGCCTCCGCATAGCGCCGCTCTTCCACCAGAGCATCATCGGCATTTTTGCGCCAGCTTTCCGTATCGGTGTTGCCGTAGGAGCGGCTCAGTTCCTCCATTTGTCGACAAATCGTCCGTTTTTGGTTCCATGCGTATCCTGCCGCCGCCGTACATCCCAATAACAGCACGGCACACAGCACCGCCAACGGGCTGATTTTGGCCAACGCCGTCAAAATCAAGCCGACAACCGTCACTGCTCCTGCGCATAATGCAATACGCAAAATACTGCAATTTTGTTCCCGTTTTTTCTGCAGATTTGTGTATTGTTGGGCATCGTTTGCCACCTGCTGAACATCCACCGTTCCGCAAACAGCCGGTTTTTCCGGTGCCGCAGGCAGCATTTGCTGCTCCATATCCAGTGCCATGCTTTCCCCGTGAAGCTTTCGCAGTTGTTCCGCCGAAGCGGCGCACCGCTGAGGATCCGGCAGATTTTCGCATTCCGCTTTCAGCCCATCCAGTCTCTTTTGAGCCCCATCTCGGCGGATCTCCGCCTGCACGATACGGCGCTGATTTTCCTGTGCGGCGACATATTCCAGTGTGTGCTGATGGTTCTCCAGCGTGGCGACCTCCTCTTTTAACTGTTGTCGGCGCCGAAAAACCATGTCAATTTGTTGTTCCAGAGAACGGATCTGTTCCAGTTTGTCTTCCAGTTCCCCCGCCTCTTTTTCCGCCGCAGGCAGAAGGCCGGACCGATTGTATCGAATTTTGTTTTTCAGTTCTTTCAGCCGCTGTGTCAGCTGATCCGCCGTATCACTTTCATCGCCTGTGGTGACCAGTGCATTCAGGCGGCGGCGCAAGGGCTCATCTTCCGTCACCGGTAAATCCGTCAATTTCAGAAAACCGGAACGCAAAAACACGCTCCGCTCTACGCCCAACAGCATTTCACCGCAGTTGGAGGCAGTCAATTCCGGTACATCCAGCCCCGATTCCGTTTCAAAGGCACGGAATACGCCCAGCGGCGTTCTGCCTTTTGTCTGCCGTTCAATGGTGATATCCCGTCCGTTCCAATTGAAACATATCCGTCCGGACATAGGGCTCCCCGACCAGGGGGCATAGCGTTCCTTATCTGCCAACGCATTTTTTGTGCTCTTGGTTCTTGTTTCCAGACCATAGAGCATATTTACCAGGAACGCACACCAAGTGGTCTTTCCCCACTCGTTGGGTGCTTGGATCACATTCAGACCGGATTGGAATGTCAGAGTCTGATTTTCAAGCTTTCCGAAGGTCGCCGTCATGGAATAGATCTTCACGGCAGCACCACCTCGCTTCCGTCCAAAATCTTTCTGGAAAGTTCCGCCGCCAACAGCGCAGTGGCCTTTTCCTGCTCCTGGGAACGGTCAAAAACATCACGTAGCATTTGGAAATAGACCCCCTCCAGGCTGTCCGTTCCGGCGGCGCCCAAAATGTCAACCGGCGGTTGCGTTCTGTCCCGCAATTCCAAATTCGGAAAATCAGAAAATTCTCTCATAAGTTCCGGAATATTGGGTTTTTCGCAATATCCTGTCAATGTAATGCGATAAAAATCATCATTTCCTACCGCCGGCATTTTTTCGGCAATACTGTGCCGAACATCTTCCCCGACTTCTATATTCCGGTCGTAGAAACGGGGCGTGCCCAAAGGCAGGAACCGCAGCTGTACATTTTCTTCCAGATGAACTGCCAGGATTCCTTTTTCTTCCGTTTCGTCGTAACCCCGTCCCATCGGGCAACCTGGCCAGGCGCACAATGTCCGCCCTGCTCGAAAACTGCCGTATTTATGGATATGTCCCAAGGCCAAATAGTCCAGCTCTGAAGATGCCACCTGCGCCTGAGAAACAGGATTGTAGGGAGAACGGCTCTGTGTAGGATCTCCGTGGAATACGCCGATATGATATTTTTCTTCCCCCTGAATTTTAAATCCGTCCAGCAGCGACGGGCAGTCCATGGACACAAAGCCGCCACCGTAAATGCGGCAATCCAGTTCCGGCAAGGCTACGCTCTCCACAACAGGCTTGTGGAATATGTGGACATTTTCCGGCCACACTTCCCTAGCCCAGAGGCTGTCTGTGGTCCAAAAATCATGATTTCCCGTAGAAACGAAAGTCGGCACCCCGATTTCCTCCAAGGCGTTCTTCAGGGACAACACGCTTTCCACGGTGCAAGCTCCATCGAATATATCACCGGACAGCAACAACAGATCGCAGTTTTCCCGTTTGCAAACTGCCCTGATTTTTTCCGGAACGGAACGCAACTCCATGCGTAGCTTTGTTGTCACCGCCTCGCTTCGGCCGGCAAATGCACTGTCCAAATGCAGGTCTGCCGCATGAATGATTTTAATCATGCAAGTCCACCCTTTCTACGTTCAGGCAACCGCCGGTTGCTCCATCGATGGTAAAGAGCACTGCCTCCATTTTTGTTTCTCCATCCGCCCACTGATAGCGGCTGGTCAGATCTCCCCGAAATTTGGCGATAGACAATTCCGGACGGATGCCCAGCACAGAACGTTTGGGGCCGGTCATTCCCAAATCGGTCACATATCCGGTGCCTTTCGGGAGGATCTGCGCATCTGCGGTAGGCACATGGGTATGGGTCCCCCACACCGCGCTGACACGGCCATCCAGCATATAGCCCATGGCCAGTTTTTCAGAGGTCGCCTCTGCATGAAATTCAAGCAAAATGATTTTCGCCTTGATTTGAGGCAGGATCTTTTCGATCATCAGGAATGGGTTATCAGGGCCGTAATCCATATTGCAACGTCCAATCAAATCGATCACCGCCACATCTCCTGCCACACTTTCATAAACGCCCCAGCCCTTTCCTGGCACCTGGGGAGCATAGTTGGCAGGGCGCAAAATTCGTTCGTTTTCATCCAGGTAGTCGCAAAGTTCCCGTTTTCCAAAGGTATGATTTCCCATGGTGATCACATCTGCACCGGCATCGAATATTTCATCGGCCTGTCGGGGTGTCATCCCCACCACACTGGCGTTTTCACCGTTGACGATCACAAAATTCGCACCGGTTTTTCGCTTCAGGTAACGCAGCGAACGGATGACCCTGTCTACCCCGGGATTGCCCACCACGTCTCCGACACAAAGCACTTTCAGTTCCATGTTTCAACCTCCTGTTTTTCTTTTAGTATATACCAGATTTGTCGCCGATGCAAGAAAAAAGAACGTCTGAAACTTTCAGACGTTCTTTTTGACGAATTTTCATTATCCCAGATGCATCCAGTTGATCAGAATGAGCCATGCCAAACCGTAATAAGAAATGACAGCTACAAGGTCATTGATGGTGGTGATCAACGGGCCGGAAGCCACTGCCGGATCGACACCGATCTTCTTGAAGATCACGGGAATGACCGTACCTGACAAGCTGGAGATCGCCATGGCCAGCACCATGGCTACGCCCAAACAGCCGGAAACCGCAAAGGCCAAAGTTGCGGTATTCCCCTGCAAGCACAGATATCCGCCGATGGCCGCAAAGGAAATCGTACCCATCAGCAAGCCGTTGAGCACACCGATCCGCGCCTCTTTCCACACGAGCTTAACAAGGTCTTTGCCCGTGACCTGCTGATCCATCAGCACACGGATGGCCACCGCCAAAGACTGGGTAC
Organism: uncultured Oscillospiraceae bacterium; assembly: GCA_964628315.1. GTDB lineage: Bacteria > Bacillota > Clostridia > Oscillospirales > Oscillospiraceae > Faecousia. The sequence goes on along the minus strand of CAZVMK010000062.1, from coordinate 2,915 downwards.
CCACATTACCGGCCATATCCAAAATCAGGGACTGGAAGCACATGATGACAGGTAGCGATGCCACAACGCCCTCAAACGCTCCCACGGTCGCAGAAACCACGAATCCCAGGACCAGCAGCACGCCCAACCACGGTAAGCGCTTGCTCATGCTTCGATGGACGGGCTCCGCCAAGTCTTCTTCCGCAGTCAAGCCGGCCAATTTGGCGTAGTCTTCTGCATATTCTTCGTCCAGCACTTCCATAAAATCCTGAGCGGTGACCACGCCGATCAGTTTGTTATCGTTATCCAGCACGGGAATGGACGCCTCGGAATACTCGATCAAAGACTGGATGCAGTCGGCCACCAGCGCATTGGCATAAACATAAGGGTAGGAAAATGTAACAATATCTGCCAGCGCCGTGCCCTCTCTGGCAACGATCAAATCTTTCAAATCGATAGCGCCGCAGAACGTTTTATCCTCGTCCACCACATAAAGGGTGGAAATATTGTCGTTTTCCGCGGCCTGACGGATCAGCTCCGTCATAGCGCCCTTGATCGTCGCTCCCTCGGAAATTTCGATGTAATTCGTGGACATTCGGCTACCGATCTCATCTTCCTCGAAAGAACTGAGCAGGCTGATCTCCGAACGGGTCTCGGGGCTCATCAGTTCCGTCAGCGAATCCCGATTTTCCTTAGGCAACTGCTTCAGCAATTCTACCGCAGTAGACGGTTCCATCATGGAAAGGGCCGCCACTTTCTGACGAATGGACAGCGGCGCAAAATACGCCACGATATCCTCGGCATACTCCAAAACACCTACCAGTGTTTCCATTGGAAGAAGACGGAACAGTTTCTTCTGTTCTTCCTCCGACAGCTGCTCCAGTGCCATTGCAATGTCTTTTTCGTGATAATCCAGGATCTTTTCCTGCATTTTTTTCGGAGTCAGATTGCTCCGAATGGTTTCCGCAATTTCAGCGGAAAAATCCGGTGCCATACCGTTTTCATTCATTTCATCCATTGTTTGTACCTCCTTATGTTTGTCGGAACAGACAACGGCATTCTTTCATTGACACAAAAACTCAGGCCGCATGGACAATATGCCGCCGTTGTGACCATATAAGAACGCTCTCGTCTGTATGTATCGGGCTACTGCCACTACTGTCCATGAAATCACCTCACGTTTTTGATGAAAATTACCTGTCTATTATATGCGCCGGTTTCAAAAAAAGCAAGTCTTTTCACTGATTTTATGCAGAAAAAGCGCCCGATGATATCGGGCGCATGCAATTATTTCTGATATTCGAACTCAAAATCGTAAATATCCACGGTGTCGCCGTCCTTGATTCCCATTTCCTCCAAACGGGCAAACAGTCCGCTCTTACGCAGTAGGATATCAAAATGATTCAGGGCCTCATAGTCATCGAAATTGATGTTCTGCACCAGTTTTTCAAGCCATGCACCCGTGATGACCCAGGTATTACCCAAATGCTCGATCTGCATTTCATTGGGATCGACATTTTCCGGAATTGCTTCCACGTACTCCGGCTCATAAATGGTCACAGGGGGCAAAGTGCTGAGCTTCTGTGCCACCACACGCATCAGCTGGCGTGTCCCCTGGGTTGTACCGGCGGAAATTTCGTACAGTTCGCAACCGGCTGCTTCCACAACGGCACGCAGTCGCTCCAGATTGTCAGACTCAGGATCAAGAAGGTCTGTCTTGTTGGCCGCCACGATCATGGGTCGATTGCTCAGATCCACAGAGTAATTGTGCAATTCATCGCAAATGGCATTGAAATCCTCTACAGGATCCCGTCCCTCACTGCCGGACACATCCACCACATGGACGAGCAGACGACAACGGTCAATATGCCGCAGGAAATCATGTCCCAACCCTGCGCCTTCCGCCGCGCCCTCAATAATGCCAGGAATATCGGCCATGACAAAGGACACACCCTCTTCCACATAAATCACGCCCAGATTGGGAAACAGGGTCGTAAAATGATAGTTCGCGATTTTCGGACGAGCGTTCGACGTAACGCTCAGCAGGGTGGATTTTCCCACATTCGGAAAGCCTACCAGACCAACATCCGCCAGCAGTTTCAGCTCCAAAACGATGTCCCGTTCCTGGCCCTTGGTACCGGCCTTGGCAAAACGGGGAATCTGGCGAGTGGGGGTTGCAAAATGGGCATTGCCCCAGCCGCCACGGCCGCCTTTCGCGATGACAAAATCTTCGTCGGTGGACATATCCACAATGATCTGATTGGTTTCGGCATCCCGAACCACTGTGCCACGGGGCACTTCGATGACCAGCGGTTCACCTTTTTTGCCGCTCATATTGCGGCCACGGCCGTTTTCTCCGGCCTGGGCTGCATATTTTCGCTTATAGCGGAAATCCAGCAGAGTCGTCATGTGATCGGTCACGTGCAGGATCACACTGCCGCCGTGGCCGCCGTCACCGCCGTCAGGGCCACCGGCATTGATGTATTTTTCCCGATGGAACGCCACTGCCCCATCGCCGCCACGACCTCCGATCACCGTAATTCGTACTTTATCAACAAACATGGTATCATCTCCTGTATAAATGGATGGTTTGCAGGGTCAGAATCGGGCACTGATTCAAGTGTCCGTTTCTCGCCATGCAAATTTTTAAAAAAAGGGCTGTCGCAGGTAGTTTGCAACAGCCCTTCCTTAACTATGCGTGACTTACTGCTCAGCGTAAACGGAGCACTGACGGCGATCCTTGCCCATACGCTCAAAACGGACGGTACCGTCCACCAGAGCAAACAGGGTGTCGTCGCTGCCGATGCCAACATTGACACCGGGATGAATGTGAGTGCCTCTCTGGCGAACCAGAATGTTGCCGGCCAGAACGAACTGACCATCGGCACGCTTCACGCCCAGACGCTTCGCCTTGGAATCACGACCGTTCTTGGTAG
>CAZVMK010000061.1:0-7345 GCA_964628315.1 uncultured Oscillospiraceae bacterium | reverse complement strand
TACATTTCTTCCACGGCCATACGGGTCTTTGCCACCACGTCGCCGGATTTTGGGAAACAATAATAGAGCACATTATTATTTCCGATACAGATCACATCCCCTACCTCATACCAGAAATAGTCGGCGTATAAGCCGTAGCAGTGCTGAGGCGGCTGAGAATAGTCCAGTTTGCCATCGCAACCGGTCAAATTGAAGCCATTCAAATCGTGGACCAATCGGCCGCTTCCCACATTGTAGATGGCCTTATGATCCACCATCAGCGAAATATCCACATCTACATCCAGCCTGTACGAACCGCCGAGGATTTCCTGCCGTACAGACTCTCTCTGCCAATCATTCCACTGCGGCACAGAAGTGAATTTGCTTTCGCCATTGACCGCTTCCAGCTCGCCCAACGGTGTCAGATAATACTTTTGGCCACAGCAGTTGCAGGTCAGATACTCCCCTTTTCCCTCCATTTGTCCCTCGGTTTGGCAATGGGGGCATTTCCAGAGGATTCGGCTCAGTCCATCGGCACGGAAGGAATCATTGATCTGAATGCCGTTTTCTTTCTGCCACTGCCAATGGTCAAAGGAAAATGCTTCATCCAAGCCGTCCGACAGTTCCTGCACCGATAAATTACGAACCTGTTCCTGGGTAAACAGGCACTTCATGTGGGAACTGATCTTGACTCCCTTACGCACCTGCAACTGATTGTACAGCGGATTGCGTGCAAAAGCACCCCGTGTTTCGATCATTATCACCGGAACATCCAGTTTTTTCAGCAGTACACCCATCTTTCGAGGCAACTGGGTAGCCCGACCGTCAAAAGAATAACTGGCCTCAGGATACATGAGAATGCTACTTTTCTTTTCTTTCAAGGCATAGGTCATATCCTTGATCAGGGAAATATCCGTAACAAATTTCTGAGTGGGAATACAACCGATGGTGTGCATCAGCCAGCTCATCAGGCCGCCCATACCCACAAAAGAATCGGAAGTCGTAACGATATTAAAGGGCCGTGGATAAAGCATTTTGTATGCCATAGGCATATCCAAAAAGCAGGAATGATTCATTAAAATCAGACATGGCTGTTTTTTGTCGATCTTCTCCATTCCCTCTGTGGTATAAGTAAAACCACTGCCTGCAAGACCGAATGCCGAAGCTACCCGAACCAGACTTCTCCAAAAAATATGAGGGCGAATGGGATTTTTGTGCTTGGGACGTGCCTTTGCCATGGCAACATCATAATCGACGGTTTTGAACGTATTCTTCAAATCGTCATACCTCTCTGTTCACAATTTTTTCATTATTATAATCCAATATTCGCCTAAAGTCAACACTGCCCTCTCTCACGGCTACACAAATGTAAAAAGCCATCGGCAAAATGCCGATGGCTCAAATTCAATTAAAGGCCCAGATACTCCATAAACGCAGGGATCTGCTTCTGCCAGGAGCTTTCGTTGTGCATACCGCCAGGGACGATCTTCAGCATCACATTGGTCCGTCTGGTCAGCAGCAGACGTGCCACGGAAAACAGTGCCTCGGAGCTGTTGGAATGGTTCGGAAGTTCCAGGCTGCCGTAGTCGATATAAATGCTGGAATCGGTGGAAATAGCAGAGTTTGCCACAATATCCAGAACCCGATCTTTGGCGATCCAAAAGCTGGGAGAAATGCAGGCCGCTTTTTGGAAAATATGATTGTACTCACACACGGCATACAGGCTCATCAAGCCGCCCATAGAGGAACCGGCAATGCTGGTATGTTCCCGATCGGAAAGGGTCGGATAGTTTTCATCGATATAGGGTTTCAGCGTACCGACCATCCAATCCATGTAATCCTTGCCACGACCGGTGATATGACCGATTTCAGGCACGTCAAAATCCAGCGGAGAGTATTCGGAAAGTCGCTGATTACCGTTGTGGGTACACTCAACAGCCACAATGATCAACTGCTTATGATTTTCATCCAGATAGTCACCCATGCCCCAGGATTTGCCATAAGTTGCGTGGGTGTCAAAAAAGACGTTGTGGCCATCAAACATATACATGACGGGATAACGCCGACCGGAAGTTTTCCAATCTTCCGGCAGATAAAGATATACCAGCCGCTGCTCCTCACCGGACAGGGCAGGTATTTTGATTTTCCAGGTCTGAACCATGAATACCCTCCAAAGTACAATTTACGCAATTGTAACCTATTATACTCGATTGCACTCTTTCCGTCAATTCGCAGTAATTCCAAATCCGCGGGCAAAAACTGCATATTTATGGTGTAAAAGACACATAATCACCACAAAAACGAGGGCATAGCAATGCCCTCGTTTTATCATCTCATTTTCAGGTCGTTTGAGGCTTTTCGTCAAACACCACTTCTACATAAACAGTCCTGCCCTGACGCCACAGCTCAATGGTGGCCTTATCCCCTGCTTCAAACGCGCGGAGGGCACGGGACAGATCATTCATGCTTTCGACTTCATATCCACCGACGTTGGTAATGATATCTCTTGCCTGAATTCCTGCCTTGTCTGCACTGCCGTTGGCTGTCACGCTCTTGACATACACACCCAGAGGAATGCCATAGGCTTCGGCATAACTGGAATCCCAGGGCAATTCCTGTGCCATGATGCCCAGATAGGCGCTTCTGATATATCCATACTGCCGCAGGTCGTCCAGCATGCCGCTGACATCATCGATGGGAATTGCAAAACTGATTCCCTCAATAGAGGCACCAGAAGAGGTGGTTCCGGAATATTTTGCGGAAGTAATGCCGACCACTTCGCCCTTGCTGTTAAACAGAGGACCGCCGGAGTTACCGGAGTTGATGGCCACATCGGTCTGGATCATGTTGATCGCCGTACCATCGGTAGTGATCTCTCTGTTCATGCCGCTGACATAACCGGCAGTCAGGCTGAAGCTCAACTCTCCCAGTGCGTTGCCGATGGCAACCACCGGTTCGCCCACCTTCAGGCTGTCACTGCTGCCCAGTGTGACCGGTCGCAAATCGGTAGCTTCGACCTTCAAAAGTGCAATATCATTGGTCTCGTCCGATCCGATCAATTTTGCATCCATCTTTGTTCCATCGTAGAAGGTAACACTGATAGAGGTAACGCCGCTGATCACATGGCAGTTGGTCACAATATAGCCATCCGCAGACAGGACAAATCCCGAACCGGCAGATGTACTCTCATAAACCTGACCCATGGCGGAAGACTGTGTCACACAGTTGACTGCTACGACAGAATTGATATTCTTGTCATAAATCTGGCTGGGTGTCAGTCCGTCTTCCGTGACGATCACATTTCCGCCATTCTGATTTTGCTCATTTTTAAGCTGTTGCTGTAAAACACCGAGCCGTTCCTCAAAATTTTTGACCAGCAGCTCGTTCTGATTTTTCCAGTAGTGGCTCACGACCCCAATACTAACGCCGCACCCTGTTATCACCAGCGCCAAAACCACGGCACCGGCAATGGCGCATTTGGCGATCTTCTTTCCGATATGGCGCTTCGGTTCTGATTTCTGAGGCTCTTGCTCTGGCTGAGGTGCTCGCTCCTGTGAAGCGCTGGCCGACTCATCGACCACCAGGGTCGCCTCTGTCACGCCTGCGCCGCTACCATGGTAAAATCCCTCAGAGTCTTTTTCGGGCTCGTTCTGTTGAGGAATGGGTTCTTCATTGAACGCATCGTTTTCGTAAGTATCCATATTGGGCCTCCTGTAAACTGATTGTATAATGATATGTGATAATTATGAACAATTTATAAACACCGTCAAAACACTTTATAAATTGGATTTTTATAGGAAAAAGGAAGCGGCGGCGATTGCCGCCGCCGTTTTCTTACTTCTTGCGGAAGGACTTGCAATCGGTACACTGGTCAACCGTTGGATTGGCCTCGTGAGTACCCACCAAAATGCGATCCAGAGAGCAGAAATTTGCGTCATCGCAGTGATAAGCACACTGCTGGACGGTGCATTCGATGCACTTGTTTGCATGGCAGTTCATACACATTTCCTCCTTTACAAGTGTTGCAGGTGTAGTTTGCACTGTCGGGAAGAATTTATGCGTAAAAATTTCAGGACGAATTGCATTTTTGATGGAAATATGTTATTTTATTATTAAACGAATGAAACTGAAGGAGAAGTGTATTATGGCTAAAATTGCCCCCTCGATTTTGTCAGCTGATTTTGCAAATCTGGAGCGTGACATCCAATCCATTGGAGAAAACGGCGGTGATTGGGTCCACGTCGACGTAATGGACGGGATTTTCGTTCCTAATATCACCATCGGCATTCCTGTGGTTCAGGCATTACGCAAAGTGACCGATCTGCCATTGGATGTTCACCTGATGATCGACCGTCCTATCCGCTATGTAGAAGATTTTGTCAAGGCCGGTGCCCATATCATCACCATCCATGTAGAGGCCGACCAGCCTCAGAACACGCTGGATGCACTGGACAAAATACACGCTCTGGGCTGTAAGGCAGGAATCGTGCTGAAGCCGAAGACACCCGTGGAAGCCGCCCTCCCCTATTTGGCAAAATGCGACATGATTTTGGTAATGACGGTAGAGCCAGGCTTCGGTGGGCAAAAATTCATGGGTGATATGATGCCAAAACTGCGCTGTCTTCGTAGCTGGCTGTCAGAAACCAATCCTCAGTGCCTGCTGGAAGTGGATGGCGGTGTGGATGCCCAGACACAGGCGATCTGCAAGAGCAACGGCGCCGATGTTCTGGTCGCCGGTTCCGCCTACTTTAAAGCAGAGGATAAGGCTGCTTTCGTAAAACTTGTACAGTCCTGATTTTCTGTCCACCGACTTCGGCCGGTGGACATCTTCATTTCCGCAACGGCAGTGTGACCGTAAATTCCACATTCCCCTCGTAACAGTCTACTGTGATTTTTCCCTTATGGGCTTCCGTTACCGCCTTGGCTATGGCCAGGCCCAAGCCGAAATGGCCATTGTCGCTTCTGGCCTCGTCTGTGCGATAAAACCGTTCAAACATCCGGTTTCTGTCTTCTTTTGAAATCTGAGGTCCCTTGTTGATCACCGACAAATGAACCATATTATGTTCCGCCCGAAGGGTTATCGTTATGTCTTTACCGCCCTCGCTGTGGTCGATGGCATTGTCCACAAGGATGGACACCAGCTGTTTCAGCTTTGCACTGTCGCCGTCTACAAACAACGCAGGGGCGATCTCCGTTTTGATTTCCAATCCACGCTCAAAAGCCACACTTTCAAAAGGCAGAATCTCTCCTGCAACCAGGCGGCTAAAGTCCAACCGTTCCATTTGGATTTGGACATCTTCCGTTTTTGCCAGATCCAACAGTTGTTTTACCAGACTGCCCATCCGTTCATTTTCATATTGAATATTGGCCAGCCATTGGTTTTCTCCAAGCTGACGATTGAGCAGTTCTGCATTGGCGCTGACCACAGATACCGGTGTCTTTAATTCATGTCCTGCATCGGAAATGAATTGTTTTTGCTTTTGATAGCTTTCCTCCAAAGGCTGTACGATCTTTTTCGCCAAATAAACCGCCAGGAAAAATAATGCCATCAAGGAAGCGCCTCCGAAAATCAGTGTATTTCTCAAAAGGCTGGTGATCCTTTCTTCCACTATGGTATTGTCCATAAAAATGACAACGGTGTAACCCTGTTTGTGGCCCGTCATGTATAAAAGATTGCCTTTCACACCACGGCTCTTTCCGTTTTCGACAATGTCGGAAGCACAAGTTTGAAGCCACCCTTCATCGTACAAGCGGTGGTCTCCCACATTCGTTGCAATCACCGTTCCGTCATCTGCAATGGCCACACTGTAAAACGTGGACAGCTCAAAAGACGGCTTTTTATCAAAGAAGCTCCCTCCATGCTGAAAGCCAATGTTATCCCCACGCAGAGAATACATCTGGATCTGCTGTTCCAGCATCCGATAATTATCAAGGCACATTTCAAAGTAACTGCTCAGATAAATCACGAACACGGTTCCTGCCAGCAGTAGTGCCAGTACCAGCATAATGGAGCCGACGATTTTTCGTCTGGATCTTTTAAACATTGCTCCACCTCAATTCATAGCCAACACCACGGACTGCTTTGATTTCCGTTGTGGAGCCCACGTAGGCCAGCTTTTTTCTTGTAAAAGAAAGGTACACTTCCACGTTGTTATACTCAGACTCGTTATCATATCCCCAAATCTTAACAGCCAGTTGTTCCCGTGTCAGGATTTGTCCGTGATTGACCATCAGATATTCCAGCAGGCGGAATTCCTTTTCACTCAGGCGCACGCTTTGGCCGTTTTTATCGCAGGTCAAATTCAGACAATTCGTGTCCAGGGAAATATCTCCGCAATGCAAAATACCATCAGATACGTTGACACTGCGCCGCACCAGAGCTCGCAATCTGGCCAGCAATTCGCGGGTCATAAACGGCTTGGTCAAATAATCATCTGCGCCACTGTCCAGCCCCTGAACTTTGTCGTCCAACTCCGCCTTAGCCGTCAGCATTAAAATCGGAGTTCGGTTTCCCTTTTGCCTGGCTTTTCGGGCGATTTCAAATCCATTCATCCCCGGTAGCATAACATCAAGGATGATTACATCATAAATCTGGCTTTCAATAGCTGATGATCCGTCTATCCCGTTTGAATAATGGTCGACCTCATATTTTTCCTGTCGCAGGATCTCGCAAAGTGCCTGAGCCATACGTTTTTCATCCTCTACGAGCAACAGCCGCATTCCAACCACCTCCCTTTTGACCATGATTATATCATAAATTATAGCACAAAATATTGAAAAATGATTGAAAAAAGAAAAGCTAGTAAAAATAACTAAAAATGCCGCCTCAGGAATTGACTTTTACGCCCCGTTCTTGTATAATATATTTGAGAAAAACGTTTGTTTTTTGGAAAAAGTAAATCCGAAGGCGTAGAACGCCTTTTGAAAGAAAGGAAATTTGCCATGATTTATAGTAGCGAAGTACAACATATGTGCAGCGTTGCCAAAGGCGCTTATCACGGCCCCGCTCCCATTCCCGAAGAGGGCAAGTGGGTCCAGGTCAAGGAAATCAAGGATGTCAGCGGTTTTACCCACGGCATCGGCTGGTGCGCTCCTCAGCAGGGTTGCTGCAAGCTGACCCTGAATGTGAAAGAGGGCATCATTGAGGAAGCTTTGGTGGAAACCATCGGCTGCTCCGGTATGACCCACTCCGCGGCAATGGCAGCGGAAATTCTTCCCGGCAAAACACTGTTGGAGGCCTTGAACACCGACCTCGTTTGCGATGCCATCAACACCGCAATGAGAGAGTTGTTCCTGCAAATCGTTTACGGCCGTAGCCAGTCGGCGTTCTCGGAGGGCGGTCTTGTCATCGGCGCGGGCATGGAGG
>CAZVMK010000060.1:0-7397 GCA_964628315.1 uncultured Oscillospiraceae bacterium | reverse complement strand
CCAACAAACGGCTGGTAGCCATCATCGAATATGCCGCCGAGGTACTTTCCGGGATCCCCTCCATCATTTATGGTTTGGTTGGTATGCTGCTCTTTGCCAACCGTATGGGTTCCTGCCTGCTGGCCGGAAGCCTGACACTGGTGATCATGAACCTGCCCAACATCATGCGCACCACACAGGAGAGCCTGAAAACCGTACCCCAGTCCTATCGGGAGGGTGCTTTCGGTCTGGGTGCAGGAAAATGGCGTGTCATCCGCACGGTGGTACTGCCCGGATGTGTGGATGGCGTGATTACCGGTTGCATCCTGTCCGTGGGGCGAATCATGGGCGAAAGTGCGGCGTTGCTGTTCACCGCCGGATTTGCCAACACCCTGAACGGATTTTTCTCCGGCATGACAAGTGCCGGTTCTACCCTTGCAGTAGCTCTGTATTCCTATGCCAAAACAGAGGGTGAATTTGAAGTAGCCTTTGCCATTGCCGCCATTTTGATGGTGCTGACTGTGATAATCAATTTCTGCGCTTCCCAAGTGGGAAAATTCTTCAAAAGGAGGAACGCTGCATGAGCATTTTATCCGCAAATGACCTTTGCCTGTGGTACGGCAATACCCAAGCACTGAAAAATATTACCATAGAAATTCCCGAAAAGAGCATTACCGCCCTGATCGGCCCCTCCGGGTGCGGAAAATCCACATTCTTGAAAACCCTGAACCGCATGAATGACCTTGTTCCCGGTGTGAAAATTACAGGAGAGGTCAGCTACCGAGGAGAAAATATTTATGCTCCGGGTGTCAATGTAAACGAACTGCGGTGTCAGGTTGGCATGGTGTTTCAAAAGCCGAATCCGTTTCCTATGAGCATTTATGACAACATTGCCTACGGCCCCCGTACCCACGGAATTACCAGCCGAGCAAAACTGGATGAAATCGTAGAGCAGTCTCTCCGCTCAGCCAATCTTTGGGAAGAAACCAAGGATCGGCTGAAAAAGAGTGCCCTGGGAATGTCCGGCGGTCAGCAGCAGAGGCTTTGCATTGCAAGAGCATTGGCGGTAGAACCGGAAGTGCTGTTAATGGATGAACCGACTTCCGCCCTTGATCCGATTTCCACTTCCAAAATCGAGGAACTTGCGATAGAATTAAAGAAGAAGTATACTATTGTCATCGTTACCCACAATATGCAGCAGGCTGTCCGAATTTCCGACAAAACCGCATTCTTCCTGCTGGGGGAACTGATCGAATACGGCGATACGGAAACACTGTTTTCACAGCCGGTGGACAAGCGTACCGAAGATTATATTACGGGGAGGTTTGGATAATGAGAAGCCGATTGGACGAGCAGCTGGAAACTCTGAATCACGAAATGATTGAAATGGGCGCATTGTGCGAAGAAGTTATCGCCATGGCCACCTCTGCACTGACCAGCGGAGATACCGAACTTGCGGGGCAGGTCAGGCCACGGGACAAGGAAATCGACCAGAAAGAGCGAGATATTGAAACCCTGTGCATGAAGCTCCTGCTGCAACAGCAACCCGTTGCCAGAGATTTGCGACAGATTTCCGCCGCCCTGAAAATGATCACCGACATGGAGCGCATTGGCGATCAGGCGGAGGACATTGCGGAAATCATCACCTTCCTGCATGGCCGTACCTCGGAGCAGCATACCCACTTGAAAGAGATGGCCGCAGCCACGATTAAAATGGTCACGGACAGCGTGGATGCCTATGTGAAAAAGGACACTGTGCTTGCTCGGTCGGTCATCGATTATGACGATGTGGTGGATGATGCCTTCCTGCAAGTCAAACAGCAACTTATCACCCTGATTGCCACTGACCCAAAAGATGGGGAATATGCTCTCGACCTGCTGATGATCGCAAAGTATTTGGAACGCATCGGCGACCATGCCACGAATCTTGCTGAATGGGTGATCTATGCAGTGACAGGTGTTCACAAAAGTGAGGAGGAAAACCATTGACCCCTGTCCTTCTGTACAATATCACCGTTGCGGATTAAGATGAAACCTTTCGCCTCCACTTTACATGGATTTTACAAAACCTCGATAACGGATTTGACACAGATTTGATAAAATGGTTTTGTAAGATGAAAACAATTGGAGGCAATCTATGGATATTTTTGATTTTCTGACCATGCTCGGCGGCCTGTGCCTGTTCCTGTTCGGTATGAACATTATGGGTGGGGCTTTGGAGCGCCGTGCCGGAAGTGGACTGCGTACCCTTCTTGGCAAACTGACAACCGGAAAAATAGCAGGGCTTTTGACGGGACTTGGCGTTACTGCGGTAATTCAAAGTTCTTCGGCCACCACTGTTATGGTAGTCGGCTTCGTCAATTCCGGCTTGATGACATTGCGGCAGGCCATCAATGTGGTTATGGGCGCAAATGTGGGAACCACTGTTACGGCATGGATTTTAAGTCTTGCCGGAATTGACAGCGGCAATGTGTTCGTACAGCTTTTGAAGCCCTCGTCCTTTGTGCCGATCCTTTCCCTCGTGGGCATCGTTTTCTATATGTTCTGCAAAGACTCCAAGAAAAAGGATACCGGAATGATCCTTCTGGGATTTGCCACGCTGATGTTCGGAATGGAAACTATGTCGGATGCGGTGAAGGGACTGAGCGATGTTCCGGCATTTCAGAATCTTTTTCTGCTGTTTACCAATCCCTTTATGGGGGTTCTGGCCGGTGCGGTGCTCACGGCAATCATTCAGTCCAGTTCCGCTTCGGTGGGTATCCTGCAAGCACTTGCAGCCACCGGACAGGTTTCCTACGGTGCGGCGATCCCCATTATCATGGGGCAAAACATTGGAACCTGCATTACCGCCATTCTTTCCTCAGTGGGAACAAACAAAAACGCAAAGCGCACGGCACTTGTGCATTTGTCCTTCAATGTCATCGGAACGGTCGTATGGCTTACGGTATTCTGCCTTGTAAAGGCGATTTTCGCTCCTGCATTGCTGGGGGAATCCGCAACGCTCTTTGGCATTGCCCTGACCCATACCGCGTTTAATGTACTTTGCACACTGCTTATGTTGCCCATGACCGGGCTTCTGGAAAAGCTGGTATGTCACCTCATTCCGGATGGTGCAGAGGCAGAGGCAAAAACAGAACTGGACGAGAGACTCCTTTCCACCCCCTCCATTGCTCTGGAACGGTGCCGCAGCATTGCCGCCGATATGGCAAACGCTTCTGTCAGTGCAATGAAGCAGGCACTGTCTCTTGCCGATGGTTATTCCCCCGATATAGCGCAGGAAATCCGGGACAAAGAAGCCCTGACTGACCACTATGAAGATATTCTGAGTACCTATCTGGTGCATCTGAGTGCCAGACAGATCAGTGAATCCGACAGCACAGAAGCAGCGGAGCTTCTGAAAATCATCGGAGATTTTGAGCGGATCGCAGACCACAGCGTCAATCTCTTGGATTCCTTTGAAGAATTGACAAGCAAAGGGCTATCCCTGACAAAAGATGCCCGTCGGGAATATGCCGTACTGTCGGCTGCAATCGGAGAAATTCTGGATTCGTCTCTTTCTGCATTCCTGCATAACGACATTGCCGTTGCCCAAAGTGTGGAACCGCTGGAACAGGTCATCGACATTCTGAAAGAGAAAATGCGAACCTGTCATACTCTGCGCCTGCAAAGGGGAAAGTGTTCCATCGATGTAGGATTTGTCTGGTCGGATATGCTCACCAATTTGGAGCGTGTCTCGGACCACTGCTCCAATATTGCAGGATGTGTCATGGATATTGCAGACCATAATATGAACATCCACGAATCTCTGCGAGCTATGAGACTGGACAGCGAGGACTTCCGTGTGAGATTTGACGAATACAGCATGAAATATGCTCTGACGGGTGAAATCGAGAACAATTAACGTGTAAAGGAAATGATGGCTATGATTTTCTGTGTGGAAGATGACCGGGCGATCCGGGATCTGATGATATATACCCTGAACTCTGCCGGTCTGGAAGCCCGGGGGATGGAGGACGGGGTAGCGCTGTTTTCTGCGCTGAAGGAGGAAATGCCGGAACTCATCATGCTGGACATCATGCTCCCCGGCGAGGATGGCATTGCGATTCTCAAGAGACTGCGCCAGAATCCTGCAACTTCGGAGATCCCTGTTATCATGGCTACGGCAAAAGGGACGGAGTATGATAAGGTTATGGGACTTGATCTCGGTGCAGACGACTATCTGGCCAAGCCTTTCGGTATGATGGAAATGGTCTCCCGTGTGAAGGCGGTGCTTCGCAGGGCGGCCACAAAACCTTCTTCCCAGCTTCTTCACATGGGAAATCTGGAAATCAACACGAACAACCATATCGTTTTGGTGTGTGGAAAACGGGTGGAACTGACCTTGAAGGAATATGAAATGCTCCGCCTGTTTATGGAGAATCCCGGCAGGGCTTATACCCGTGATCAGATTTTCAGTGCAGTCTGGGGCGAAGACTGCATCGTGGAAAGCCGGACAGTGGATGTACATATCGGAACGCTTCGGTCAAAGCTCGGTGAATGCGGATCATACATCGAAACGGTGCGGGGTGTGGGTTATCGTATGGAGGTGCGGATATGACAAAACGAATTTTTCGCAACATTTTTGCCGTTGCTATTTGCGTGTTTCTTGCTTCCGTATGTTTATTTATGACTGTTTTGTACGACTACTTTTCCTCAGTGCAGCAAAGTCAAATGCGAGTACAGCTGGACTTTGCCTCTCAGGGTGTTTTGCATGAGGGAATCGATTATTTCAACGGCCTCGATACAAAGAAATACCGAATCACATGGATCGGGACGGATGGCAGTGTGCTTTACGACAGTGCCTCCGAAGCCGAAGAAATGGAAAACCATTTTGCCCGTGAAGAAGTAAAAAAGGCGTTGGCCGAAGGATACGGAGACAGCTCTCGCTATTCTTCCACACTGACGGAGCGGTATCTGTACAGTGCAAAGCGCCTGACGGATGGAACGGTACTGCGAATTTCGGTGGCACAAAATTCCCTGCTTGTCTTAACGCTGGGTATGCTTCAGCCGATTTGTGTCATATTTGCAGTTGCCGTCATTCTGTCCCTTGTTCTTGCTTCACGCTTATCAAAAAAAATTGTAAAGCCGCTGAATGACCTGAATCTGGATGAACCTCTGAGCAATCGTGAATATGAGGAATTGAGCCCACTGCTTCGCCGGATCGATATGCAGCAACGCCAGATCCGCAATCAGACAGCGCAACTAAAACAGAAGCAAAACGAATTTGAAACTCTGACCGGAGGCATGGCAGAAGGACTTGTACTGCTGGATAGCAAGGGCTTTATCGTCAGCATCAATCCTGCGGCAGAAGCCCTGCTGCAAACGGATGCTTCCGCCATCGGCCAAAACATTTTGACCATAAATCGCTCCCCAAAATTGTCTGCCCTTCTGGAAACAGCGGAAAGCGGCACCTATGCCGAAAAAAATATGGAGTTGAAGGGCGGAACCTATCAGATCAGTGCCAATCCGGTAACCGATGGGGATAAAATCCCCGGCGTTGTCCTGCTGATGTGCAACATCACCGAACGGGAAAAAGCCGAGCAAATGCGGCGGGAATTCACCGCAAATGTGTCCCACGAACTGAAAACGCCCCTGCAAACGATCTCTGGCTATGCGGAGTTGCTTGCGGGTGGCATTGCGAAAGCGGAGGATGTTCCCCGTTTCTCCGGGCAAATCTATGCCGAGTCACAGCGGATGGTACAGCTGATCGGGGACATTATCGATCTTTCTCATTTGGACGAAGGATCAGAGGATATGCACTGGGAAAACACCGATCTATATACCCTTGCCGGTGCAGTTGTAGAATCCCTTGCTCCCGAAGCCGAAAACGCAAAGATCAAAGTGGAGCTTCAAGGAACACCCACAGTATTATACGGCGTTCCGCAGCTTTTGGAGAGTATTGTGTATAACCTCTGTGACAACGCCATCAAGTATAACCGCCCGGGGGGAACGGTCTGCGTAACGGTAAAAAATGTGGGAAACAGCGTCCTTCTTTCCGTTGCCGATACAGGCATCGGCATTCCCCAGGAGGATAAAGAACGCATTTTTGAACGCTTCTACCGGGTGGACAAGAGCCATTCCAAAGCCATCGGCGGCACAGGATTAGGGCTTTCCATCGTCAAACACGCCTGTGTCTACCTTGGGGCAAAGGTAGAACTGCAAAGTGAGGTCGGCAAGGGAACGACCATTTGCGTATATTTTTCAAAGAAAGAAGATTGAGCATTATGTGGATCGTATTTGCGATAGGGTCTGCCTTTTTTGCGGGCGTGACCTCTATTCTGGCCAAGTGCGGAATCCGAAAGACCAATTCCACCGTGGCCACGGCGATTCGCACCGTTGTGGTGCTGGTCTTTTCGTGGCTCATGGTATTTCTTGTCGGTTCGCAGTCAGAGCTTGTAAATCTGGATGGGAAAACGCTGCTGTTTCTGATTCTTTCAGGTCTTGCCACTGGTGCAAGCTGGCTGTGCTACTTCAAAGCCCTGCAGCTTGGGGACATCAATAAGGTCGTTCCCATTGACAAATCCAGTACAGTGCTGACCATCCTGCTGGCCTTTCTCTTTTTGAACGAAAATGTCAGTGCGGCGAAGCTGATCGGTGTTGTGCTGATTGCTGCCGGAACGCTACTGATGATTGAGAAAAAGTCCGTGACAGAGGGCTATAAAAAGGGGCTTCGCTGGCTGTGGTATGCGCTGGGCTCCGCTGTTTTTGCCAGTCTGACCTCCATTCTTGGGAAAATCGGAATCTCCGGTGTGGAATCCAATTTGGGGACGGCCATTCGCACGGGGGTGGTTTTGGTCATGTCGTGGATGATGGTGTTCGTGCAGAGAAAGCAGTCCGAGTTGAAAGCCATTGAAAAGGGCGAACTGGGCTATATCTGCCTGTCTGGTCTTGCAACCGGTGCAAGCTGGTTGTGCTATTATAAAGCCCTGCAGGATGGTCTTGCCAGTGTGGTTGTCCCCATTGACAAGCTCAGCATTCTGATCACCATCAGCTTTTCCTATATAGTGTTCCACGAAAAGCTGACAAAAAAAGCTGCAATCGGTTTGGTCGGAATTGTAGCTGGAACGCTGTTGATGTTATCATAGTAAAAGTAGGGGGTGTGCATCTTTTAATTATTCCTCCGAACCAATGCACACCCTTTCAGACCTTTCGTTAAAAGGTATAATCGAAAAAATGCTAACAGGCTCTATGGAAGTCATTTCAGAACTGCCATAGAGCCTGTTATCGTTAAAAAGTATCGAAAAAACCTTGCAAATCAAGGGTTTTGCAAAAAGAAACTGGACACCCGCTTCGATACGCATTGTATCAAAATTGGTGTCCAGTTATGGTGGAGATGAGGGGAGTCGAACCCCTGTCCGAAAGTTCGTCCACACGGCTTT
>CAZVMK010000059.1:0-7405 GCA_964628315.1 uncultured Oscillospiraceae bacterium | reverse complement strand
GCATCGAAAGACTGCTTGAACAGACCAAAGCGATAGCGCAGGCCATAGCCGGACAGGGGAATGTCGCAGCTGACGGCGCTGTCCAGGAAACAGGCAGCCAGACGACCCAGACCGCCGTTGCCCAGTGCGGCATCTTCGATTTCCTCCAGACAAGCCAGATCCACGCCCTGAGCGGCAAACAGCTGCTTCAGCTCTTCCAGAATGCCCAGATTGTACAGGTTGGAGTAGACCAGGCGGCCGATGAGGAACTCTGCGGAGATGTAGTAGGCTTTCCGCTGGTGCATACGAACGCGCTTGCTTTCGTTCCAGTTGTCGGAAATGGCCATCATCACGGCGTGGCCCAGAGCCTCGTGAAGCTCCTGAGGAGTTGCATCTTTCAATGCAACGTCGTAGGTATACTTCAGCTGAGCCTCAGTATATTTCAGAATGTTCAGACAATTATAACTCATTTTAAAACTCTCCTAAATTTAGCTCATTTGCCTTGACGGCCGTACAACTCGGTCAGGTGGTTGATGCGCTTTGCCAGTTCATCGGTGAAAGCGCCCTCGCTTGCCCGCCAGGTCCAGTTGCAGTCGGTCATGGTGCCGGGGAAGTTCATTCGTGCTTCGCCGCCCAGATCCAGATAGTCCTGCATCTGTACCACGCACAGATCGGAAACGGAAGACATGGCGGTGCGGATGGTGCCCCAAACCAGACCTTCTTCCTCGGTCAATGCCATGTACTCTTTGGCGTAAGCCACGGCCTCAGGGGAGGCTGTGTCGAACCATTGGCGCATGGTCATGTTGTCGTGGGTGCCGGTATAGCAGACGGAATTGACGGGATAGGTGTGGGGCAGGTATTCGGAGGGCTCACGGGAGTCAAAAGCGAATTCCAGCACCTTCATGCCAGGCAGACCGCTGCCGGAGAGCATATCCAGAACCGCCTGTGTCAGGAAACCCAGGTCCTCTGCGATCAGCTGCACATTGGGCAGTGCGTTGCGGATGGCATTGATAAAGGCCATATCGGGTCCTTTGATCCATTGTCCGTTGCGTGCTGTGGTATCACCGTAGGGCACAGACCAGTAGCTTTCAAAACCGCGGAAATGGTCGAAGCGGATGATGTCATATCGCTTTGCGGCTTCGGACAGACGGTTGATCCACCAGGCATAACCGTTTTTACCCATAACATCCCAGCGATACAGGGGGTTGCCCCAGAGCTGGCCGTCAGAGCTGAACGCATCGGGAGGACAGCCGGCTACAGCGGTGGGAGTCAGACTTTCATCCAGCTGGAATAGCTCAGGGCTGGACCAGACCTCCACAGAGTCCAGGGGGACATAGATCGGCACATCGCCGATGATACGGATGCCGTTGGCCTGTGCATAGCTGCGCAGGGAAGTCCACTGGCGGTCGAACAGATATTGTACAAAATTATAGAAGCGGATCTCGTCGGCCAGTTCCTGACGGATGTTCCACAGCGCATCGGGGTTGCGGAACTTCAGGCTGTCTTC
The DNA here is from genome assembly GCA_964628315.1 of uncultured Oscillospiraceae bacterium. Lineage (GTDB taxonomy): Bacteria > Bacillota > Clostridia > Oscillospirales > Oscillospiraceae > Faecousia. The sequence goes on along the minus strand of CAZVMK010000059.1, from coordinate 5,919 downwards.
CCACTGGAACCAGGGGGCACCGTTAAAACGATCCTTCAATGCCATGAACAGGGAAAAGTCGGCCAGCCAATGGGCATTTTCGGCGCAGAAACGGTCAAAGGTCTCGTTGCCCGTAAAACGATTATAGGCAAGACGCAGCACTTTTAACCGATTTTGATATTGCAGGCCGAAATCGACCTTGTTTTCCTGATTGCACCAGTGAATGCTGTCCAGCTCACTGCGGTTGAGAAGACCTTCCTCTACCAGCATATCCAAATCGATCATGTAATGGTTGCCGGCAAAGGTGGAGCAGGACTGATAGGGGGAATCGCCATAGCCGGTGGGGGTCAGGGGAAGCAACTGCCAGCATCTTTGGCCGGAGGCTTTCAGAAAATCAACGAAGCGGTGTGCTTCTTTACCCAGCGTGCCAACGCCGTAACGGCCAGGCAGGGAGGTGATGTGCATCAAAATGCCACTTTCACGCATAAAGAATATCTCCTTCTCAAAAGTTTCAGGCGGTAGACGATGTCTGGGATGAAAATATCCGATCACATAGAATGCACCACCATAATTACTCACTATAAGAATATATTTTATTTTCCCGTTTGTCAAGGAAAAGCCTGGGCGAATAAAAATTTTGGTGTAATATGCAAATATTTGTTGATTTGGAGGGCAGTTTTTTGAGGAATATTTCGGCGATTTTTGCCTTGTGGCCTGTTTTGCATATTTGCACTTGTAAAAATCAGAAAAATATGCTAAACTAAATTGATTTAGAAAGAAAAGAACCTCTGGAGGCAACTATGCTGCATCGAATTCCGCACTAGTGTTCTTCCGGTGTCCCAATCCTACAAAAAACTACACTGGAGGAAAGTTATGTCAACTTTACAAGAAGAAATCAGCCGCCGTCGAACTTTTGCCATCATTTCCCACCCCGACGCCGGTAAAACCACATTAACAGAAAAATTCCTGCTTTACGGCGGTGCCATTGCCCAGGCAGGTGTTGTAAAAGGAAAGAAAAATTCCAGAGCAGCAACTTCTGACTGGATGGAGATTGAGAAACAGCGTGGTATTTCCGTCACATCTTCCGTTATGCAGTTTCAGTATGGTGGCTGCTGTATCAACATCCTTGATACGCCTGGTCACCAGGACTTTTCCGAGGATACCTACCGTACACTGATGGCGGCGGATGCCGCTGTCATGGTCATCGACGGTGCCAAGGGCGTGGAGCCGCAGACCAGAAAGCTGTTCAAGGTCTGCGCTATGCGCCATATCCCCATTTTTACCTTTGTCAACAAAATGGACAGAGAAACCAAAGACCCCTTCGACCTGCTGGATGAGGTGGAACGGGAACTGGGAATCGAAACCTATGCCATGAACTGGCCTATCGGTTCCGGCAAGGACTTTATGGGTGTTTATGATCGGGAAGAAAGCAAACTGATCTTCTTCTCCGGCGTTTCCGGTAAAAACCGTGCCGAAAAAGAGAGCGTCGACCTGTACGACAGCAGAGTCGCCCAGCTGCTGGACAGTGAAAGCAAGCACCGCCAGCTCATCGATGACGTGGAGCTGCTTTCCGCCGGTCGAGAGCTGGATTTGGAGGAAGTTCGCTGTGGCAAACTGTCTCCCGTCTTTTTCGGGTCTGCGCTGACCAATTTCGGCGTTGAGCCTTTCCTGGAAAATTTCCTGAAGATGACACCGCCACCCCTGTCACGCACAGCCGACTGCGGTGTGATCGACCCCTTTGATGAAAACTTCTCTGCCTTTGTCTTTAAAATTCAGGCAAACATGAATAAGGCTCACCGTGACCGTCTGGCATTTATGCGCATCGTTTCCGGTAAGTTCCAGCGTGACGAGGAGTATTATCATATGCAGGGTAAAAAGAAAATGCGCCTGTCCCAGCCGCAACAGCTGATGGCCGCCGATCGGGAAATCGTGGAGGAGGCCTACGCTGGTGACGTTATCGGCGTGTTTGACCCAGGTATTTTTGCCATTGGTGACACCATCACCGTGCCCAGTAAAAAATTCCTTTATTCCGGTATCCCCACGTTTGCACCGGAACACTTCTGCCGTGTTTCGGCAAAGGACTCCATGAAACGTAAGCAATTCGTCAAGGGTACGGAGCAGATCGCCCAGGAAGGTGCCATCCAGATCTTCAAAGTGCCGAATTCCGGTATGGAGGAAGTGATCGTCGGCGTTGTGGGTACTCTGCAATTTGATGTTTTTGAGTATCGCATGAAAAATGAATACGGCGTGGATCTGCGGATGGAAATGCTGCCCTATGAGGAAATCCGCCGCATTGAAAGTTATACCGGCGACCTGAGCGACTTGAATTTGGGCTCGGATGCGGAATTGCTGGAGGATTACCATGGTAATAATCTGCTGGTGTTCAGCAGTTTCTGGGCCATTGACTTTACCTGCCGCCGCAATCCTGGTCTGCAAGTGGCGGAAATTGTCGTCGAAGAAGGCTAATCAACTATTTTATCATTATAAATAAGGAGTATATCATTATGGAAAACATGAACAACCTGCCCGAAGAGGAAGAGATCAGCATCATTACGCTGACGGATGAAAACGGCAACGAGGCCGAATTTGAATATCTGGATGTGATCGAGTATCAGGGAAAAGAATATCTGATCTTGATGCCTGCCGATGAAAATTCCGCTGAGATCGTGATTTTGGAGATCGAGCCCGTGGACGAGGAAACGGAGAACTATCTGGCTGTGGAAGACGAAGCGATCCTGGACGCTGTTTATGGCATTTTCAAGGAGCGCTACAAGGATATTCTGACTTTTGAAGACTGATATGCAATTTTCCAGAACCCAGTTGTTGCTGGGAGAAGAAGCAATGCAGCGGCTGAAACAGGCCCGAGTGGCGGTGTTCGGCGTTGGCGGCGTTGGTGGTTATACCGCGGAGGCCTTGGCTCGCGGCGGGATTGGCACTTTGGACCTGATCGATAATGACTCGGTCAGTGTCACCAATATCAATCGACAGATTTTTGCCACTCATTCTACGGTGGGACGGCAAAAGGTGGAAGTGGCAAGGGAGCGACTGCTGGATATTTCCCCCGATATGCAGGTGAATACCTTTTCGGTATTCTACACGCCGGAGACTGCCGACCAATTCGATTTTACGCAGTATGACTATATTGTGGATGCCATCGATACGGTAACGGGAAAGCTGTGCCTGGCGGAACGGGCTTTTGCCGCAGGTACGCCCATCATCAGTTGCATGGGTGCCGGCAATAAAACGGATGCAGAGGCTTTTCATGTGGCAGATATCTCAAAGACCACCATTTGCCCGCTGGCCCGCGTTATGCGAAAAGAACTGAAAAAAAGAGGAATAAACCACATGAAAGTGGTCTATTCCCTGGAAGAAGCCCTTACACCCGTAGGGGCGGAAGAGGAAGCGGCGGCGCTGGGAAAGCGACAGATCCCTGGTAGCACTTCCTATATCCCCGGCATTGCAGGATTACTGCTGGCCGGCGAAGTCATTAAGGATCTGGCAAATTTCCGATAACGGTGGTTCCGGCCGGAACCGAACGGGTCACAAAGGCGTTTGCGCCAATGGTGGCGCCTGCACCGATGACGGTATCGCCGCCTAAAATAGATGCATTTGCATAGATCGTCACCTCATCTTCAATGGTGGGGTGACGTTTTTTGCCCCGTAGGCACTGCCCGCCACGGGTGGAAATGGCACCAAGCGTGACGCCCTGATAGAGTTTTACCCCTTTGCCGATGACCGCAGTTTCGCCGATGACCACACCGGTGCCATGGTCGATAAAGAAAGCTGGACCGATGGCGGCACCTGGATGAATGTCGATACCGGTGCGGCTGTGAGCGACTTCCGATAGTAAACGGGGCAACATCGGTGCTCCGAGCCGATGAAGAGAATTGGCCAATCGGTAAACGGTTATAGCATAGTATCCTGGATAGGCGGCGATGATCTCCGCTTCGTTTTCGGCTGCCGGATCGCCTGATAAAAATGCTTGCAGATCCTGTTGCAACAGACCTCGTATGCGAGGAATGTCCTGGAGAAAATTCCGAACGATATGCCGAAATTTTCGGTCATCATTATTTAATAAGGGTAATAAAATATCTTCCAGCCGGCAATCAATTTCGGCGATCAGCATGGAGATGTATTTTTCTAAAGTGCAGCAGTCTGTTTGACGGAAAAAGGCCGGAAACAGTAAGATGCGCAACTTTTTTATCAATTTTTCGGCGACGGCCATGCTGGGATAACTGACGGAAGCGACAGGATCAATGGTACGTCCGTGAAGATAATCCTGCAATATCAGCTGTATGATGCTACTTTGTTCATCCATTCGATATTCCTCATTTCCCTGGGAGGTTATTATGAAATTTGAAGGTCTGATCGGTTCGACCCCGCTTTACCAGTCGAAGCAAAATCTGTTCCTAAAATTGGAATATACCGGCCTGACCGGCTCTGTCAAGGACAGGGCCGCACTGGAGATGATTTTGGAGGCGGAAAGATCCGGCCTTCTGCGACAAAACTGCACCATTATTGAACCCACATCCGGCAACATGGGCATTTCGCTGGCAGCTATTGCCGCCCAACGGGGCTATGGTTGTGTGATCGTGATGCCCGATACCATGAGCCAGGAACGGCAGATGATGATAAAGGCATTCGGGGCGGAAGTCATTCTGACACCAGGAGCACTGGGAATGGTCGGAGCCGTTGAGAAAGCCAAAGCTCTGGCAAAGGAAATTTCCGATGGATGGATCGCAGACCAATTCACAAATCCGGCCAATGCCGCGGCCCATTACCATAGCACCGGCCCCGAAATTTGGGCGCAGACCAATGGAGCGGTGGATATTCTGGTGGCCGGTGTGGGTACCGGTGGGACCATCACCGGTACGGGAAGATTTTTAAAAGAGAAAAAACCGTCGATTCGGGTCGTGGCGGTGGAGCCTGCCCAAAGTCCGCTCCTAAGCAGTGGCAGATGGGGAAATCATGAAATTCAGGGCATTGGGGCGAATTTCGTTCCTCCGATTCTGGATATAGCTCTGCTCGATAGAATATTTACCGTAGCGGATGATCAGGCATTCCGTGCCACAAAAAAGCTGGTAAGGCAGGGAATTCCGGTAGGCATTTCTTCGGGAGCGGCCTACCATGTGGCCGAATTTTTGGCAGGGGAGCATCCGCAAAAAAATATAGTGGCGATCATGCCGGATGGGGCTGATCGCTATCTCTCTACGGGCATTTTATGACTTTGAGCGGGAAAAGGTGACCGGATTTCAGAACTTGGGATTGACTTTTAGGACAGGGTCTGTTATCTTAAAAGAAATCATTCACGGAGGGAAAAAGATGAAGATCGTCAAGAAAAAACTGGAACCGAAGCAGAAAAAATTAATGCTGATTTTGGCCGCAGTTGCAGCGGTGCTGATCGCCGTTTCGGTGCTGACCTATGTGTTCACCGGTGATATTACCTATAAGTATACGGATACTTCGTTGCAAGTGACCAACAGCTACATCAGCGGTGTGGAACTGGCCTACGAGGAGATGGACTCCGTGGAACTGCGGCAGAGTTTTGACTTCGGTGCCAGAGGATACGGATTCGGTTCTGCTCGTTTGGCAATGGGCGTTTATCAGAACGACGAATTTGAGGCATACACCCTCTATGCCTATAAGAGTTGTGAAAGCGTAGTGCTGATCCGTTCGGGGGAAAAGGTCCTGGTCTTAAACTGCAAAGATGCGCAGCAGACCAACGCCCTGTATGAAACGTTGCTGGAAAAAATCGGATAAAAAAAGAACCGCATTGATATAATATGCACCCCAAAAGTTAGACACTTTAGGGGTGCATTTCAATTTGCGGTTCTTTTTCGTTATTTTATTGCAGGTGGCTTTCGTTAATGAGGATGTGGACATCATCCAGCTGCTTCTGGGAAACAGTGGTGGGGGCATCCATCATCAGATCCTGTGCGT
>CAZVMK010000058.1:0-7686 GCA_964628315.1 uncultured Oscillospiraceae bacterium | reverse complement strand
GGTCCAGCCGCAGGAGCTTGGAAACGCCCTGTTCCTGCATGGTCACGCCGTAAAGCACATCCGATGCTTCCATGGTGCCACGGCGGTGGGTGATGACGATGAACTGGGTCTTTTTACTGAGGTTGTGCATGTAAGACGCAAACCGTTCCACGTTGCGGTCATCCAGAGCCGCATCGATCTCATCGAGCATACAGAACGGGGTGGGACGGACTTTCAAAATCGCAAAGTAAAGGGCAATCGCCACAAAGGCCTTTTCGCCGCCGGAGAGCAACGTAATGGTTTTGACCTGTTTTCCAGGAGGTTGCACCCGAATTTCAATGCCGCAAGTCAAAGGATTTTGGGGATCTTCCAAAATCAGCTGTCCCTTACCTCCGCCGAACATTTCCTCAAAAGTCTGGCCGAAGTATCGGTCGATCTTTTCAAACTCTGTGACAAAAATCGTGGTCATTTCCTGGGTAATGCCCCGAATGATGTTCTCCAATTCCTTTTTGGAGTTCAGCACGTCGTCACGCTGATCCGTCAGGTAAGTATAGCGCTCGTTCACTCTGGCAAATTCCTCAATGGCACCCAGATTGGGGGTACCGAGGGCACCGATCTTTCGTTTCAGCTCGGCAATGCGGCGATTTCCTGCCGCCACCGACTCGATTTCTCCCCGATGTTCTGCCGCAGAGCCAGGGGTAAGATTGTAGCTGTCCCACAGCTTATCAATGATCTGCTTTTCCTCCATGGATGCAGTCAATTTTTTCTGCTCCAGTGCAGCGCAGGCACGCTGCATGGTCATAATGTCCTTATTCTTTTCCTGTGCATCCCGCTCAGCACGGGTCTTTGTGGCTTCCGCCTCGGCTCTTGCTTCCTGCAAGCGGCGCAGTTCCGTGCGAAGATTTTCCGCATCGGCATCATTGGACTGCTGGCGCTCCAGCAGTGCCTCGATCTCCTTACCGATACGAAGATTTTCCTCTTTGGCCTGCTCGATCAGGGCAATCTGCCGTTGGCGATCGCCAGCCATGGCGCTCTGCAGGTTCTGCAGGTCTTCCACATGGGCAAAGGCGGTAGAGCGTTCCGCCTGCAATGCGGCCTCTTCCGTCTTCCGTGCAGTAATAGCATCGGTAATACGGTTGGTCGCTTCACCGGTTTCGGATTGGCTGTTTTCCAAAGACGCGATCTGCTGTCTTGTCTGCATCAGTTGCTGGGTATACACCTGGATTTTCGCTTCCTGAGAAGTCAGGCGGGTATGATCGTCGGTATGTCGACGGCGCAGGCTTTCCTGCTCCCGACGGGCTGCACCCACCGCTTCAATGATGGCGCTGAGCATGACCTCATACTGCTTCTGCTGACCCTCCAGCCGCAAAACCTGGCTCTGGGCATCACGCATCTGTTCCTGTGCCGTATCCAGCTGGTACTGGACTTGGTCGGCAGAACGCTGTGCTTCCTGCAGTTGCAATTCCAGCTCCTGTTTCTTTTCTTCCAGTGTCTTTTCCTGAGCACTCAACTTTTCAAGTTCATTGGCACGGGACAAAATGCCGGATTCCTTGTTGGTGGAACCACCGGTCATGGAGCCGCCAGGATTCATGACCTGCCCATCCAAAGTAACGATTTTAAATCGATTGCGATACTGGTTCGCCATGGCAATGGCGCTGTCCATATCCCGAACGATGACGGTCCTACCCAACAGGTTTTCCACGATTGCCCGATAGGAACTGTCGGACTTTACCAAATCGGATGCAAGGCCTACAAAACCTTTGCTCTTTTCCAGTCCGCTCTCGCTCAGCCGCCGTCCCTCAACGGTCGACATAGGCAAAAACGTTGCTCGGCCGCCGTTACTGCGTTTCAGGAATTGAATAGCCGCCTTGCCGTCCTGTTCGTTGTCGACAACGATTTGTTGAAGCGCACCGCCCAGTGCGATCTCAATGGCGACCGTATACTCATCATCTGTCTGAATGAGGTTGGCCACAGGACCGTGAATATTACGCAAGGTTCCCCGTTGTGCTTCCTGCATCACGATTTTGACCGAACGGTTGAAGCTTTCAAAATCCCGTTCCATTGCACGGAACACTTTCGCCTTGGCAGAAACGGCATTCAGCTGAGAAATGACCGCCTTTACCTGTTCCGCCAGTTCATCACGACGTTTGACACGAGTGCTCTGGCGCAGGGTGTAGCCGGCAATTGTATTGCCGAAAGCGGTGACATCGTCCTGCGCCTTGCGCAGATCATTGACTGCTTCATCCAGCTGTCTTTGGGCCTCATTTTGTCGGCCTTCGCCGGAGGCCAGATCCCCTTCCAGCTCCTGCATACGGAGCTGTGTCTGCTCAATACTCTGTTGCAGGGCACGAACGTCCGCCTCTCTGCCTGCAATGTCCGCGGCCAGGGATGTTTCTTTCCCTCTCAGTTCCAGAAACTGTCGTGTCATTCCCTGGGCGTTGGCCGTCATGGCGGTCAATTGCTGCTGCAAATCGGAAATGATCGTCTGCTTTTGTGCCAGCATCTGCTCGATTTCGGCAATACGTCCTTTGGACTGGGCGATTTGCTGCGCAATGCCACCGCTACGATCTTCCTGTCCCTGCAGCTCGTCCTGAATTCGGACAATGTTGCGCTCGTTATTTTCCACGCTGCCGCGCAGCACCGCCATCTGTCCATCCAGTTGCTGATGGGTAGATTCCAGCATATTCAGCTTCTCACGGGTCGTTTCCAGGTTTCCATCCCGTTTGCGCAGGACTTCGCCCATCTCCTCCGCCTTTGCATAGAGTCTTTCCAAATCATCCTGCGCCTGTTGCAGCACGAATGCCGCAGAGGTATAATCTTCCTCCGCTTTCTGGGCGGCGCCGGACAACTTTTCCAGTGTATCCAGCCACACCGCCACCTCAACGCCCTGCAATTCCTCTTTCATCTGCAGGTACTTCTTCGCCTTTTCCGATTGCTGGCGCAGGGGCTCCAGCTGCAATTCCAATTCGGACACCTTGTCGCCGATACGCATCAGGTTATCTTCCGTCCGCTCCAGCTTGCGTTCCGTCTCTTCCTTGCGGTGACGATATTTGGAAATACCGGCCGCTTCTTCAAAAATTTCCCGTCGATCAGCGCTCTTTAAGGAAAGGATCTCGTCGATTCTGCCCTGTCCGATGTTAGAATAGCCCTCCTTGCCCAGGCCGGTATCCATGAACAGTTCATTGATGTCTTTCAGCCGAGCAGACTGGCGATTGATATAATACTCGCTGTCGCCGGAACGATAGTAGCGGCGTGTGACCATCACTTCATCGGCATCATAAGCAAGGGCCCGATCGACATTATCCAGAGTCAACGTTGCTTCCGCAAAGCCGACGGCGGCCCGTTTTTGGGTGCCACCGAAAATCACATCCTCCATCTTTGCGCCACGGAGGGTTTTACTGCTCTGCTCGCCCATGACCCACAAAATGGCATCGGAAATATTCGATTTACCGGAGCCATTGGGGCCCACGATAGCGGTGATATCGTCACCGAAGCGAATCAGGGTTTTATCGGGAAAAGACTTAAACCCCTGCACCTCCAAAGATTTCAGATACACAGCAAGACCTCTCTTCTAAAAAGTAAAAAACGATTTCAGTTTATTATACCTGCAAATGACCGTAAATGCAAGATTTTTATTAAAAAGAAAGGCCACATCTTCGGTTTTTTGCGAAGATGTGGCTTTAAAATCAGCTCTCGCTATTCTTTTGTTTCCGTTTGGCCCGTGCAATGAACGTCTTAACTGTGAAAACAGTGCCGATGATCAGAGCGATCCAGAAAATAAACGACGTGACTGTCGCCATATTAAGATAGCGTGGGAATTGCAAATTGTAAAAAGCAAACAGCCATCCCTTGCGGCCAAAAGAAGCCATTGCGCCGAAAACTACCATGCCGGACCAGAACGTAAAAAGCGGTTGGTTGCGGCGCGGACAGATACACACACCGCCTCCCCACAGCAGCCACAAAGACAGCAGCATCAGATCCTCGGAAAACAGCATGCCCAAAATCAAAGATAACAAGCCCACCCCCAGCAATATCACTCCTACGATTTTTTCCATAGGCATTTCGCTTTGAGTCGCAGGTCGGCTTTTCTCCTCTGGGGGCGGCTCATCCGTCTTACCCACCGCCAGATACTCCACCGTCACGTGGAAAAGCTCCGCCAATGCGATCAGGTTATAGGTATCAGGCGCCGCCTGATCCTGCTCCCACTTTGATACTGCCTGTCGACTGACGCCGATCTTTTCCGCTACATATTCCTGAGAGTAGGAATACTTTCTTCTCAGGTCACTGATTCTTTGTCCAATTGTCATATTGGTCACCTCCGATGGCAGTATAGCATTAAAATGCGATTACGGTCTACCAACCAGGGCGCAACTATTGGTTGCGGCGGCCGTTTTTCAAGGATTTTTACCTTGATTTATGCTTTCATTCCAGCGTTTCCAAGGCGACCCTTGCCGCCTCCTGTTCGGCACGCTTTTTGCTACTGCCGGAACCTGTGCCCAAAAGTTTTCCGTTGAGCCGAACTTCCACCTCAAACCATTTATCATGGTCGGGGCCTCGTTCCGCCACAAGGGCATAAGTAAGGGTCTGATTCTTTTTCTGCTGTATCGTTTCCTGCAGTGCAGTCTTATAGTCTGCATTATGCATTTTCCGGACCGGAACTTCCGTCAGCACAAACGAATCGATAAACGATCTGGCCGGTTCCATGCCACCGTCTAAAAAGCAGGCGGCGATCACCGATTCCACCGCATCTGCCAGAATAGAATCACGGTTTCTGCCACCATTCTGCTCCTCACCGTTTCCCAGAAGAAGGTGTTTTCCCAGATTGAGGCGCTCTGCGATCCGTGCCAAAGACTTTTCGCAGACCATATCCGCTCGCATCCGGCTCAATTCGCCCTCGGGACGGTTAGAAAAATTTCGATACAGATATTCCGCCGTCACCATGCCTAAAACAGAGTCCCCTAAAAATTCCAGGCGTTCGTTGCTTTTCAGGCTGTCGTGAAAACGCTCGTTGGCATAAGAGGAATGAGTCAGCGCATTTTGCAACAAAGCAATATTTTTAAAACGATAGCCTATGGCCTTTTCCAAATCGCTCAGCATTCGCCCATCTCCTTCAGTTTACGCAAGTTCTGCTCCAATTCCGCTGAAAAATCCGCTTTTACGGCTTCGATTGCCTGACCGACAGCGTTGCGGAAGGCCAGCGCATCGGAGGCGCCGTGGGCCTTGATGACCGGCTTTTGAATGCCCAGGAACTGGGTGCCGCCGATGGTACGGTAGTCCAGCATTCCCATCACTTCGTTCACGCCGCTCTTGCAGAACAGATATCCGATCATGGACATCAGGTTGCGCTTAAAAATCTTATGCTTCATCAGGCTGCCCATAAACATGGCGGTACCTTCAATGGATTTGAGCAACACATTACCGGAAAATCCATCGCAGACCACCACATCCACTGCGCCCAGAGGTACATCTCTTGCTTCCACATTGCCGACAAAGTTGATTAGGCCCTGTTCGGAAGCCTTGGTCAGCAGTGCATAGGCTTCTTTCTGCAGGGGCGTTCCCTTGGTATCTTCGGTGCCGATGTTCAACAGACCGACTCTGGGATTTTCCACACCATAGGTCGCCTTTGCGTGCAAAGAGCCCACCAGTCCGAATTGCAACAAAAATTCCGGCGTGCATTCGGCGTTGGCACCGCAGTCGCAAATGACCGTTTTTCCACCGGCCTTATTGGGCATGGCCGGACCCATGGCCGCGCGGCGGATCCCCTTAACACGTTTTACGATCAGGGTCGCACCGGTGAGCAGCGCGCCGGTGGAACCGGCGGAAATGAACGCATCGCCATTTCCGTCAGCGAGTTGCCGCAATCCCACGACCATGGAAGAATCGGGCTTTTTGCGGATCACGTTAGCCGGATCATCGTGCATATCCACCACATCATCGGCATTGAGAATTTCCACGTTTTCCGGAAGCTCTTCGATTTTTTCCTCTGCCATGGCGCGATGGATCTGTTCTTCTTTGCCCACCAGCACGATGGGCACATGGTACATCTTCGCCGCCTCTACAGCGCCCAGCAGGGGCGCATTGGGTGCCAGATCGCCGCCCATGGCATCGATAATAATTTTCATAGAAAACCTCTCTGTTTATACACCCTGCTGTGCCAAGCCGTCAATGATCTCCAGGGAGCGGTTGGCAATGGCAAGGTTTTTCTCTGCTTTTTTGCGAATTCGTTTCTCCAGCGGTGAAATAATGCTGAAATTGATATTCATCGGTTGAAAATTTTCAACGCTTTCGTCGCTGATATACAGTCCCAGCGCACCGATGGCCGTGGTTTTGGGGAAATCAGGCAATTCTCTGCCCTGTACTTTCGCCGCCATAGCCACCGCCGCCAAAAATCCTGAAGCGCAGGACTCCACATAGCCCTCCACACCGGTCATCTGGCCTGCAAAAGCCACCAGCGGATCACGGCGGTCGGCATAATATCGATCCAACAGTTTTGGCGAGCGCAGGAATGTATTACGGTGCATAACGCCATAGCGCACAAACTCCGCATCCGCCAGCGCAGGAATCATGGAAAAGACCCGTTTTTGCTCTCCGAACTTCAAATGGGTCTGAAAACCCACCAGATTGAACACCGTCTTTTCCGCATTATCCTGCCGCAACTGTACCACCGCATAGGGCTCTTTTCCCGTATTCGGGTCCGTCAGGCCTACGGGCTTCAGCGGTCCATAGCGCAGAGTGTCAAATCCGCGGCGTGCCATCACTTCCACCGGCATACAGCCCTCAAAAACATTCTTATCCTCAAATCCGTGAACTTCTGCCTCCTGGGCGGCAACCAGCTCCCTGACAAAGTCCTCATACTGCTGTTTGTCCATGGCACAGTTGATATAATCCGGCGTGCCACGGTCATAGCGGGACTGCCACCAGGCCTTGCTCATATCCACGGATTCCGCCGTCACCAGCGGTGCCGCGGCATCGAAGAAATGAAGATAATCTGCCCCGAAGTATTCCCCGATGGCATCACTCATGGCATCGGAAGTCAGAGGGCCTGTGGCAATAATGACCGGCCCCTCCGGCACACGGGTTATTTCTTCGTCAAAGACAGTAATATTGGGGTGGTTTCTGATTTTCTCCGTTACCAGTGCGGAAAATCCATGGCGATCCACCGCCAGGCATCCGCCGGCTTCCACTCTCGTCTCATCGGCGCAGGAAATGATGAGACTGCCCATGCGGCGCAGTTCTTCTTTCAAAAGTCCGACGGCATTTTCGATTTTGTCCCCACGCAGGGAGTTGGAACAAACCAGCTCCGCAAAGGTATCTGCATGGTGGGCAGGGGATTTTTTGTGGGGTTTCATTTCGTACAGTTCCACCTGCAACCCTCGGTTTGCCAGTTGCCAGGCGGCCTCAGAACCGGCCAGGCCGGCGCCGATGACTTTTACTTTCGTCACGGTTTACTCCCCTTTCTTCTTTGCGGAAGTCTTTCCTGCCGCAGATCTTCCTTTTTTCTTCGGTGCGGCAACCTTTTCCTCCGTTGTCTGCTCCCCCTCAGCGGCGGTCTTTTTCTTGTAATAACCGCGCTGATCTTCCGGCAGGAAGTTGGCACAGTTTTCATTGATACAGAAAGGCTTGTTTCGGCCTTTTCCTGCTTTTTTGAACATGGTCTGGCCGCAGGTGGGGCAATCCTCCGCCGTGGGCACATCCCAGCTCATAAAG
>CAZVMK010000057.1:0-8112 GCA_964628315.1 uncultured Oscillospiraceae bacterium | reverse complement strand
ATATCGCCGATCCGCTTGCCGATACGGCCGTAACCGATGACACCCAAAGTCTTGCCGCCCAGCTCGAAGCCCTTGCCGTATGCTTTCTTTTCCCACTTGCCCTCACGCATGGTGTGGCCGGCAACGGAAATGAAGCGTGCGCAGGAGAACATCAGGCCGATGGCCAACTCGGCAACGGCGTTAGAGGAAGCATTGGGGGTATTACGGACAGCGATACCCATGGCTTCGGCATCGGCAACATCAATATTGTCAACACCAACACCGCCACGGATGATCAGTTTCAGGCGGCTGTCTTTTGCCACTTCCAGCTGAGCCTTGCGGACTTTTGTAGCGGAGCGGACGACCACAACATCGAAATCACGCAGGGCGGCACCCAGTTCCTCGGGAGCGTAGAATTGCTCAACGACCTCGTGACCCATTTCACGTAGCTGGGCAATGCCGGACTTATCCATTCCGTCGGTAACAAGAATTCTCATTTTTAGTATCCTCCTGATCACTTATGTTCGGCTTCAAATTTGCGCAGGCACTCAACCAGAGCCTGGACACCTTCGATGGGCATGGCGTTATAGATGGAGGCACGAAGACCGCCAACAGACTTGTGGCCCTTCAGATTGTCAAATCCGGCGGCCTTGGTGTAGGCAACGACTTCTGCATCCAGTTCCTTGCTTTCGGTGACGAAAGGAACGTTCATCAGGGAACGGAACTGCTTTTCAACGGTGCCGTTGAACATCTTGGACTCGTCCAGATAGTCATAGAGCACCTTGGCTTTTTCTTCGTTGTATTTGGCAATGGCTTCCAGACCGCCGTTGTTCAGCAGATACTTAAACACCTTGCCGCAAACATAAATTGCCCAGCAGTTGGGAGTGTTGTACATGGAACCGGCATCGGCGTGGGTATCATAGCGCATATAAACGGGGGTCTTGGGGTCGATATCGGAACGAATCAGATCATCACGGATAATGACGATAGACACACCGGCAGGGCCGATATTCTTCTGAACGCCGCCGTAGATCACACCGTAGTCGGAAACGTTACAGGGCTTAGACAGGAACATGGAACTCTGGTCGGAAACCAAAATCTTACCCTTGGTGTTGGGCAACTGCTGGTAGGTGGTGCCGTGAATGGTTTCGTTTTCGCAGATATAAACGTAATCGGCGTTTTCACGGATGGGCAGATCGGAACAGTCGGGCAGATAAGAGAAATTCTTATCCTCGGAGGAGGCGATGCACTTAACGTCGCCGAACTTCTGAGCTTCTTTAAATGCCTTTTTACTCCAGGCACCGGTAACAATGTAGTCGGCAACGCCGTTTTTCATCAGATTCATGGGCAGCATGGAGAATTGCAGGGTGGCGCCGCCCTGAATGAACAGTACCTTATAGTTATCGGGAATGTTCATCAGCTTGCGCAGATCGGCCTCAGCCTCGTCAAAAATCTGCTGGAAAACTTTGGAACGGTGGGACATTTCCATGACGCACATACCGCTGCCACGGTAGTTGAGCATTTCGTCACGAATTTCCTCCAGAACGGGGACAGGCATGGTGGCAGGACCGGCAGAGAAGTTATAGCTGCGATTATACATTGAAATTACCTCCAATAATTTGCTGCAAATTGCAGTTTTATATGGACAGTATAACATGAATGTCGCTGATTGGCAACTATAAATTTGTTAAAATTTTACAGTTTTATTTCGAAAAAAGAGGGAAAAACTAGGAGTATGTCCAAAAGCAACAGCTGTACACGTCCACAACACAAGAACAAGGAGCCGATTTTATGGACAAAAAGAAAAAATATGAACCGCAACCGCCCCCACCCGTAGAAAATTTAAAACCCAGTCCCATCATCACCGATCCACAGGGCTGCTATACCGGCCGCCCCATAGAAAAGTATGAAACGCCGGTTCAGGATGCGGACGACTTATGATTACAGCCCCAACGCAGGTTGGGGCTGTAATTTAATACCCTTTGTACATTCGTCTTGTGGCCAATCCTCCGCGGATGTGCCGTTCTTTTTTATTCAGATCCAGTACTTTCCTTACTTGCGCATATAGCAGCGGATCCGCTTTGGGTAGACGCTGTTGGATGTCCTTGTGTACGGTGGACTTGGAAATTCCGAAGTGCTTTGCCGCAGCGCGCACCGTAGCGCCTGTTTCGATCATGTACACAGCCAGTTCGCAGGCTCGTTTATCGATGGTGTCTATCATTTGCCTCCCTCCGATGCTGTGTGCTACCATAAAATTTATATGAAACGGAGCAGGGCGGTATGAAATACATGTTCATGAAATTTTAAGAAAAAATAGTGCTTATTTGCTGGACATTTGTGAATAATGAAGATATAATGAACGCATAGATAGGGGAGGTAGCCTTTATGGAATTAAAAGTCGATAAAAAAACAGGACGAAATATCCTCATTGCGATTTTTGCCGTTGTTATTGGCTATATGTGGCTTCACGAATCGGAACGGGTAAGCGGAATAATCGATTTCGTTTTCGGCCTGTTCACACCTTTTGTTTTGGGAGCGGCCGCTGCGTTTATCCTGAACGTGCCGATGCGTTTCTTTGAGCGCAAGCTGAGCTTTATCAAAAACGAAAAGGTTCGGCGTGTCGTGTCCATGTGCGTAACATTTGCGGCAGTTATTGCGGTGGTCACAGCCTTTTTTGTGATTTTGATCCCCCAGATCAAAGAAACCATTCAGGTCTTTGCACTCCAGTTGCCAGGATTCTTTAAACGGGTGGATGAGTGGACGGATAAGATGTTGTATCGTTATCCCCAGCTGAAGGATTTTGCATATCATAATTTCCCCGATATTTTCGCCGATAACGGGTCGATCAACTGGATGGGACTGGTCAATCAGGTGCTGACATTCTTTGAAAGCAGCATTACCGATCTTGCCACTCAGGTCGTTGCCTTTGTCAGTGATTTATTCAACGCCATTTATAATGGTGTGTTCAGCCTGATTTTTGCTTTCTACTGCCTTGCTCGGAAAGAAACTCTGGCACGGCAGGCAAGAAAATTGCTGTATTCTCTGGTGGCTGAGAGAAGAGCCGATGAAGTGGTGCGTGTATTGCGAATGAGCAACACCGTGTTTTCCAATTTTATCACCGGCCAGTGCCTGGATGCCGTGATTTTGGGCATTATGTGTGCCGCGGTCATGGCGGTGCTGAAGATGCCTTACATTCCGCTGATCTTCCTGATTATTGTCATCACTGCGCTGATTCCCGTCATGGGCGCACTGATCGGTGCTGTGGTAGCGGCGTTTTTGATTTTCGTCAGCAGTCCCATTCAGGCGGTCATATTTGTCATCATGTTCATCGTGGTCCAGCAGATCGATAACAATATCGTTTATCCCCGTGTGGTCGGTTCTTCCATCGGTCTGCCCAGTATGTGGGTGCTGGTAGCAGTGCTGGTCGGCCAGGGCTTGATGGGTGTTGCCGGTATGCTGCTGATGGTACCTCTGGCTTCGGTCTTGTATGCGCTGTTGCGAGAGTTTGCCAACAAGCGACTGCAGCAGCGGAATATTCCGGTGGAAAAAGTTACCTGTCAACCGCCGGAATTGCAGCAGCACTTCCGCTTCCGCCGCAAGCAAACTCAAAAAGCCCCAGAAGAAGCACCTGCAGAGGAAGTCGAAACAAATTGATAAAAACGGTCCGTGATGTTTCACGGACCGTTTTTTTATGCCGCAACATGACCCTTTTCTCCTTGAATGCTTGCTTTCTTATGTAAAATGGTATATAATTTAATCGAAAATCAGAAAAGAGGGGATCATGTGAAAGAATACCGAAATTATTTATTTGATTTATACGGTACACTGGTAGATATCCATACCGATGAAAGTGCGGATCTTGTGTGGCAGCGGCTCCGCATTTATCTTGGCTCCGAGGGCGGCACATCTACTGCCGAAGAACTGAAGCGGAAATATTTTTCAGAGGTCAAGACCCGTGAAAAAGCAGCCGTTGAAGAACGGGGAAGTGGTGTTGAGATCGATATTGCGCCTGTGTTTGAAGCCATGTACAAAGAATGCGGTCTATGTCCCGACACACAGCAAGTAGCAGCCCTTGCAAAGG
Source organism: uncultured Oscillospiraceae bacterium (assembly GCA_964628315.1). Taxonomy (GTDB): domain Bacteria; phylum Bacillota; class Clostridia; order Oscillospirales; family Oscillospiraceae; genus Faecousia. Next base: position 4,052 of record CAZVMK010000057.1, on the reverse strand, counting down.
TTTTTCGGATCCTTTCCACGGAAAAATTGCGGCTTTTCGATGGCGCGACCGAAATGCTGGGGCGTCTGAAAAAGGCAGGCAAGAAGGTTTATCTGCTTTCCAATGCCCAGGCCTTGTTCACCATGCCGGAATTAAAAGGATTTGATTTACTGCAATATTTTGACGGAATCATCATATCCTCCAATGAGGGGCTGAAAAAGCCGGATCCGAGGCTTTATCGCCTGGCACTGGAACGCTATGATCTTGATCCTGCGCAGACCGTCATGGTCGGAAATGACGATCAGGCCGATTGCTGGGGAGCGGCACGTGCAGGACTCGACAGTATGTATGTTTTCACCGAGCAATCCCCCCGACGGACTTTGCCTTTACCGGATAATTGCCGTGAGCTGACACAGATCGGGGAAGTTTTTTAAAATTGAAAGAAAAGAGTTTTATAATGAAAGAGAAATCCAAACTGACAGCGCTGGAAAAAAGCTGGATCCTTTATGATATCGGCAACTCCGCATTTATTCTGCTGGCTTCGACACTGTTGCCTATTTTCTTCAATGCGATCGCCGGAAGCGCCGGTATCAACGAAGAAATGTATCTTTCCTACTGGGGCTACGCCGGTGCGATCGCAACGGCACTGGTTTCTGTTATCGGCCCGCTTTGCGGCACTTTGGCGGACCGTCCAGGATTGAAAAAACCGATTTTTATGATTTTTGTATTGTTAGGCGCAGTTAGCTGTATGGCTTTGTGCCTGGCGAAAAACTGGCTGGTTTTTCTTGGGGTCTATATTCTGGCAAAGGTTGGCTTTTCGTCCAGTTTGGTGTTCTACGATGCCATGCTCATCGAAGTGACCGATGAAGAGAAAATGGATCGGGTTTCTTCCGCCGGCTACGCTTACGGCTATATCGGCTCCGTCATTCCTTTTATCGTCTGCCTTGTGCTGGTACTGTTCCCCGAATTGTTCGGAATGACCCAGACAACGGCAATGGTGATTTCTTTCCTGCTGACCGGACTGTGGTGGCTGGTTTGCACATTGCCGCTACTGCGCCGTTATAAGCAGAAAGCCTGTTGCCAGGTGGAAAAACGTAATACGTTCAAAGAATTAAGTGATACTTTACGTCATGCGGGGCAACACAAAAACGTCTTGATGTATCTGATTGCGTTTTTCTTCTTTATCAATGGCGTGTACACCATCATGGATATGGCCACCGCTTATGGCACGGCATTGGGCCTTGAAACACAGGATTTGTTGCTGGCGTTGCTGTTGACCCAGTTTGTCGCTTTCCCGTCCACCATCATATTTGGCAAGCTGGCCGAGAGGGTGGCTGCCGGAAAGCTGATGAAAGTCTGTATTTTGTGCTACACGGGCGTGGCTGTTTTTGCCATGTTCCTGGTATCGGCATGGCAATTCTGGTTGCTGGCAGTGATGGTTGGTTGCTTCCAGGGTGCAATTCAGGCGCTGAGTCGTTCTTATATGAGCAAGATCATTCCTGCGGAAAAGAGCGGCTCTTACTTTGGGTTGATGGATATTTGCGGTAAGGGTGCCGCTTTTTTGGGGATGCTTCTGGTTAGTGTGATCAATCAGGCGACCATCAACGTGGAGATCCCGAAAATTTTCGGCCTGCAGCTTCAAAATGAGAATATCGCCGTTGGAGCGCTGGTCATTCTGTTTGTGATCGGATACGTGATTTTCTGTAAATCCGACAAAATGAATGAGGAAATCAAAAAATAAGGAGAAGTACCATGGTCAGGGAAAAGGAAAATCAAGCCCTCGATATGGCGCAAATTTTCAGAACACTGAGAAGAAAACTTTGGATCATCGGACTGGCGGCGGCGATAACCGCCGTGGCAGGCTTTGTCTGCGGACAATTCATTGTGAAGCCGAAATACGATGCCAACGTGACATTTTATGTCAATAACAGCGGAGAAATCGGTAATTCCGATCTTACATCATCCGATATCTCCGCATCTTATCAGTTGATCAAAACCTATGGAGCGATCATCAAAAGCCGCTCCGTGCTGGAACCGGTCATTTCGCTGACTCAATGTCCCTATACTTGCGAACAACTGCAAAAAATGATTGAGGTGGAGGCCGTTGACGGAAGCCAGATCATGGAAGTGACCGTAACGACAGGTGACCCTCAGCAGTCGGTGAAAATTGCCGATAGCATTGCGCAGGTACTTCCTCAGCGGATCGCAGAGATCATGAAAACCACATCCGTTGAAATGGTGGATGAGGCGGTAACTGATTTTGAAAATCGTTCGCCTGATAAATTTTTGCTGTCCGCCATCGGGTTGTTGCTGGGTGGTGGCGTAACGGCACTGATTTTGGTGGTCGTTGCAGCCCTGGATGACAGAATATACAGCGATACTTATCTGGAAAAGTTTACGGAGCATCCGATCCTTGCAAAAATTGCTTCAGCCGAAGATACGGAGGCGTACAGGCGTTTGGATGCTCAGCTGGATTACGCTGTATCGGCAAGCTGCCCTGTCATCGGAATTGCCGGTGCGGTAACAGGTGATGATGGAGCAACGACTGCATTTCACCTGGCTTGCGCACGGGCGGAGCGAGGACAAAAGGTCCTGTTGGTTCATTGCGGTGATGCTACCTTGGCCGAAGAAAATGTAAAAACCGAGAACTGCGAGCATTTACAAATTTTGGCCGTTGATCTTCTGGCCGAAGATAACGCCGGCTTCCTGGAAAAGCAAAAAGCCGATTATGACTATATTCTGCTTGACCTTCCGGCGATGAATGAATTTGCAGACACCCTGCTCCTTGCAGGACAGTTGGACGGATTGATCCTTTCTGTTCGGCTGGGATACAGCCGCAAAAAAGATGTGGACGATTGTCTCGGGCAACTGTTGCCTTCGGGTTTGAAAATGATCGGCTATGCTGTACACAATGAGAAATAGGGGAGGATCTGTATGGATTATGTGATTGAAAATGAATTTTTAAAGGTTACCGTTACGTCTCACGGCGCACAGCTAAAAAGTGTCCTACGGAAAAGCGATGGGGTAGAGCATATGTGGCAGGGAGATCCGACTGTTTGGAAATACCATGCGCCGGTGTTGTTTCCCTATACCGGAAAGGTGAAAGACGGACGTATCAAAATTCGGGGTCAGGTAATCGAAAACGCTCCCTCCCACGGCGTTGCCCGAATACAGGAACATCAGTTGACAGCGTTGGAAAGTGACCTCTTGACAATGGTGCTGGAGGCCAATGAAGAGACGATGAAAATTTTCCCGTATCGTTTTCGTTTGCTGTCTACATTCCGACTGGAAAAAGACTGTGTTTACCACAGCTTGACCGTTGAAAACTGCGACACTGAGGCTTTTTCTTTCGGCATCGGATATCATCCGGCCTTTGCGATTCCCTTTGATGATCGGCATCGCATCGAAGACTATGAGCTTCGCTTCTCGGATTTAGAGTCACCTGTTTGCTTAAATACGCCTACCGGTCTGCTTGACGGCACCTGTTATCGACTGGGTAAGAATATACATTCCTTAGAAGTGTCTGACGGAATGTTCAATATGGGCAGCCATTGTATGACCGGACTGCGGAGCAGCACACTGGGATTGTATGAAAAAGAGAGTGGTCGCGGAGTTGTATGCAGTATCAAGCAATTCCCTTATTGCCTGGTTTGGGGAACGGAGGGAAAACCTCGCTTTATCTGCATTGAACCTTGGCATAGCTTGCCGAGCGCAGAAAGCGACAGCTATGATTGGACAGATAAAGCCGCCGCCGCAATCGTAGCCCCCACGCAGTCCTGGTCTACTACCATGAAAACCGAATTTATTAGATGAAATTTCCCTCCCGCTTTTCTAACGGGAGGGAAATTATTCTGAAATATATCGATAAATATACTTGTATATGCGGCAAAAATATGTTATTATACAAAATGACGGTGCAGTATCCTAGTCGGAATGACCATTTTCCAGGAAGGGCCTAAAAATCCTTTGAAGGGCATATCGATGAAGTCCCTGGTGTCTGCTTTTTACGCCCAGTTTAGGGTGGATGCTGGGGGTTAAGGATTTCGGGCGCGCTCCAATGGCATGGAGCATAC
>CAZVMK010000056.1:0-8156 GCA_964628315.1 uncultured Oscillospiraceae bacterium | reverse complement strand
AAGCAATGTCAAAATGAGCACACCTCCTATAAAAACTTCTTTAAGAGCAACAATCACCATAACAATATACAGGCGTAGATCCATAGTACAGGTATGTAGCAAGGCTGCCTAACTTGAGATCAGTATAAATACGCGAAAATGATTGACCTGCAGAGGAAAAAGACAATGATATTTCACTCAAACTTTCTGGCCAAGGCTCAGGGGCGTCATAGTCAACAAAAAGAATTGACTCTTTACACATCCAGTTTCCGGCTGATATAATTGCATACTCTGAAGTACTCGATGCATGGTAATTCAGATTTTCAATGATATCGTCAGGATGTACATCGTCTAACACATAGACATCAACACCATTTGCAAAAAGAACGATATCGTCACGAATATCAATCGTATAACCACCACTGATTGGCCAAACGACACCATCAACAAATTCATGCCAAGCTACGCCATTACAACAGGAGAAAGATTCTCCGTTAATTTTAAAATACGTATGTGTTTCTTCCACAGTCATAATCCATAGGAACAAAAGGATAATGTACACCACCATAATCTACATTGGAAATATACGGGATTTTTCGGCGCTACGTAACATTTGCCATCAACATATCTTTTCCACGCCCTTTGAGACCACAGACACATACATTTCCTGTTTCAAATAACCGGATAATATGCTTTAATCTCATCGGCTAAACACCGCCCGTAAGATCAGAAAGGCAATGATAAAGGGTAACATAACGATAATCAAAGAAAGTATTGTAGAAAGCTGTGTCAAGGTCAGTTGCATATCAGCGGTCAAAACTGTATCAGCGCCATACAAATACTGTTGCAGAAGTTCGAAGATCTCAAAATAAATAGGGGAAGACATAAATAACCTCCTATAAAATGAGCAGCCCAGTTAATGACTGGGCTGCATTACGTTAATTAATGGAAGCGCATCCAGCTTTTAATCAGGTTGATCAGCAGGAACGCCACAGAGAATGCCAGACCAGCGACAGCCAGTACGCCAAGGAAAGTCAAACCGGATTCATCCTTGTAGAACAGGGGAATCAACGTGTCAAAGGTACTAACGATCCATTCACCGACAGAGGCGAAAACAGCCAGAATGGCGGAAAGGATCGAATTAGTAGAAGCTTGCGCAGCAACAGCAGAAAGGAACATAGAAAAACCTCCAAACATAAAAAATGAAAATAAATTTATGGCAACGGCCGTGCACTGCCGGAGTCATTGAGAGGAAAGGGCAGCCGATTGAACAGGCTGAAACAAATAAATAACGAACGCAACAAAATAAAAATTTTGTTGCGTTCAGAGATAATTTATGATATGATGTGTGATATCAGAATGATTTTATAGTTCCGCTGACTCCGTCACAACAACTATGGCATGATACTATCATTGATCTGTCATGTTGTTGCCGGTTATACATTTCTTCCACTCTTCCACTAATATTGACTTTTTGGCTCAATAACGATAAAATAATTACAGAAATACTTTCAATTTTATTTTTGATTTCAACAAATCTAAATTGTAACCATATTTCCAAGGAGAAAATTATGCAAAAATATAGCGATTGTCCCCAGATTTTAAGGGATTTTTTGGTCTATCACGAAACGATCAAAGGCCAATCTCCCAGGACAATATCTGAGTATTATTTGGATATGCGTATGTTTCTGCGCTTTATGAAGCTCATGCGCAGTGATATGCCCATCCACACTCGATTGGATGATATCGATATCAGGGATATTGACCTTGAATTCATAAAATCAATCACGACATCCGATGTTTTTGATTTTTTATCGTATCTTGCCAATGACCGTACTCCCAATCCCGATTCACCGGTTCCTGACTATGGTATTTCTCCGGCTGCACGTGCACGAAAGCTCTCTGCCCTGAAATCATTCTATAAATACCTTACCGTGCGGACCAAACAGCTGCAGGATAACCCCGTAGCGGATCTTGAATATCCGAAACTGCGAAAAAGCCTGCCTAAATACCTTTCAATGGAACAATCTGCCGATCTTTTGAAAGCGGTCAGCGGTCAAAATCAAACTCGTGATTATGCAATTTTAATGCTGTTTCTTAACTGCGGCATCCGTCGAAGCGAATTGGTGGGTCTAAATATTACAGATGTATATGAAGACCGTATTCGCGTGATCGGCAAAGGTAACAAAGAACGATTTGTTTACTTCGGAACTCCCTGCCGTAAAGCGATAGATGCTTATCTGATCGAGCGCAATCAAAAAATTCTGACCGATAATCGGGCCCTGTTCGGCTCCAGAGACGGCAACCGTATCAGTGTAACTGCTGTGCATCGACTGGTGAAAAAAGCGCTGCTGCAAGCCGGCATTGATCCGACACAATTTTCCGCCCATAAGCTCCGTCACACCGCGGCGACAATGATGCTATCCGGTGGCGTGGACGTAAAAACCGTGCAGGAAGTCCTCGGACACGAGAACTTGAATACGACTCAGATCTACACCCACATCGAAAATACGGAGCTGAAAATTGCCGCAGAAGCGAATCCTCTGTCAAAGCTTGACTTTTCCGAATAAATTGTGTAAAATGGGAAATGCAACCAATAGTTGCTAAACTTTAGAAATGAGAGATTAAAAATATGACGGTTGGAGAGCGCATCACAGAGCTGAGAAAACAGTGTAATATGTCCCAGGGTCAGTTGGCAAATGCCATGGAAGTGTCCCGTCAGGCCGTCAGCAAATGGGAAAACGGCCTTGCTATCCCCGATACCCAGAAGATGATCAAACTGGCGGAGGTTCTGGACTCTGATGTTGAATTCATTGCCACCGGCAGAAAAAGCTCCGCTGCTGCGGCTGCTGTGGAAATGCAACCGCAAGTTATCGAAAAAATTGTAGAAGTGGAAAAAATCGTTCCACAGGTCGTTGAAAAAATCGTTGAGGTGGAGAAAATCGTCCCTCAAGTTGTCGAAAAAATCGTCGAAGTGGAAAAGTTTGTCGAAGTTCCCACCACTGTTGAAGTCGAAAAAATCGTTGAAAAACCGGTGGAAGTCGAGAAGATCGTGGAAGTTGAAAAGGAAGTCGAAAAACTGGTCGAAGTCGAGGTCGAAAAAATCGTCGAAGTCGAGAAAGAGGTCGAAAAGCTGGTCGAGGTGGAACGTGTCATCGAAAGACCTGTTGTTCAGCGTATCACCCGAAACAAACACTTGACCCGTTTGGAAGTTGCCATCGTCGGTTGCTCCGGCTTTATCGCAGGCCTGCTGGTAGGATGGCTTTTTCTGTAAACTTTCGGTTGACACATATAAAAATTGCTGTGCTTTATGCACAGCAATTTTTTACATATCAAATTTGGAAATGACCTTCTTTTGCCAGGTTTTTTCCCCACATTTGGGACATTTCATGTGTCGAGTGGTACCGATATGGACGGACCACAAAACGCTACCGAAAGACGGCACATAACGATTTCCGCATTTTTCGCAGTGATAATAGCCTGCTGTCTGCTCAATGCGCAGTGCAAAGCCAATGCCAATAATAAACGGAATCAAACCGATGACGATCAATACGATTCTGGCCCAATCCGGCATTGACACGAAGGAAGCAACCAATATCAAAGCTACCATCATCAGCGATACCAGCATTGTAATAACAGTCTCCAATCGCAGTAACTGTTTGTCTGCTTGCTCTTTGTCCTTCAACAGTTCCAGCAGACGATTTTCCATTTCCGCATTTTGTTTTTCCATAGATACGACCTCCCCACATAATAAATCGTTGACGGTGATGTTTAATGTTTTGCACAGATCCAGCATGATAGAAGAATCAGGCAAGGACTTCCCTGTTTCCCACTTGGAAACGGCTCGGTCCGTTATCCCCAGCCGGTCCGCTAATTGCGCCTGTGTCAGGTTGCATTGTTTGCGGCGCTGGGCGATGAATTTTCCGATTTTAATTTGATTCATAGATTGCCTCCTTTCACCCATATTTTAAGAGAAATTCCCATGAAAATCTACACACTGATGGTTGATTTGGGGAGAAATCAACCATTGGTGGAGTGTTTAAATGGCCATTTCAATGGCTTCACGAAGATTACGAACACGGTATACTGTCAGCGAAGCGGGAATATCCAGCTTTTCGGAGCCGAATTTCGGAATAATGACTTTTTTAAATCCCAGTCTGGAGACCTCGCTCAGGCGCTGGTTCATGTGGGTCACTGCACGGATCTCTCCCGTCAGACCCACTTCGCCAATGGCTACCAAATCGTCCGAAATAGCAGACTCTCGATAGGAAGAAGCGACCGCCAACACCACCGGAAGATCGGCAGCAGGCTCGTCCAGTCTCAAACCGCCGATGACATTGATGTAGGCATCAAAAAGGTTCAATTTTAGCCCTGCCCTTTTCTCAGCGACTGCCATCAGCAAAATTGCTCGATTAAAATCGAAACCGTCAGATGTTCTGCGAGGCGTTTGGAGCGCAGATTTTGCTACCAGAGCCTGCACTTCGGTCAGGACCGGACGAGTTCCCTCCATGACACAAGCAACGCAGGTGCCGCTTGCACCCTCGGGCCGTCCCTCCAGGAGCATCTGAGAGGGATTCGGTACTTCGACCAGACCACAATCGCCCATTTCGAATACACCGATCTCATTGGTGGAACCGAAACGATTTTTGACAGCGCGAAGAAGTCGATAGGAAGAATTTTGATCTCCCTCAAAATAAAGCACACAGTCGACCATGTGCTCCAGCACCTTAGGGCCGGCAATATTGCCGTCTTTGTTGATATGTCCCACCACAAAAACGGTAATACCCTGATTTTTGCTTAGAGTCATCATGGACATCGTACAATCCTTGACTTGAGAAATGCTGCCTGGTGAGGACTCGTTTTCCTCATTGTACACCGTCTGAATGGAATCGACGATCAGAATATCCGGTTTCAATTCTTCCGCCGAGTCCACGATATCAGAGAGCCGTGTTTCCGATAATACAAACAGCCCCTCAGGCTGGACACCCAGCCGCTGCGCACGCATTTTCAGCTGGCGTTCACTTTCTTCGCCGGAAACATACAGCACTCGTCTGTCCCGACACAGGCTTTGACAAATTTGCAATAACAAGGTTGATTTTCCGATGCCTGGGGCGCCGCCTACCAGAACAAGGCTGCCCTCCACCGCACCACCGCCCAGGACCCGATCCAGCTCTCCCATACCCGTGGAAAAACGCAACTCATCTGTGGTGTCGATGTCTGCAATGGCAGAGGGTTTTCGGCCCCCGCCGATGGGCGATGCCTTTGGTCTGCCCACAGCAACCGGTTTTTCAATATGTTCCTCCATGGTGTTAAATGCTCCGCAACCGGAACAACGCCCCATCCATCTGGGTGACTCTGCACCGCAATTCGTGCAGAAGAATACGGATTTTGTTTTTGCCATGGTCCTATCTCCTTTTTTCGATAGAACCATTATAGCAACCATTTGTTCGCTCGTCAAGAGTTGAAATATTGGCACAGCGTGGTGGCAATGACACAGCAAAGTTGCCTTTGGTACTCCGGCGTTCGCAGTTTTGCCTCTTCTTCCGGACAGGATAGAAATCCGCATTCGATCAAAACCCCTGGTTTTTGGACCTGCTCCATGAGATATACTCCCTGGGCCGCTTTGATCTTCCGGTTGCTTTCAGGATTGACAGTGGCCACAAAGGCCGTTTGCAATGCCTGCGCCAAATCCTGAGCACCGTCAACTGTATTATAGAAAACCTGAGCGCCGCTATATCGACTATCTGCGAAAATATTCTGGTGAATGGAGATCAATAGGCAATTTTCGGTTTCATTGACTGTTTTTACACGGTTTTTCAAGTCGGAAACTTTCTTTGCCGCAATGGTCCGGCCCTCGGTATAAACAGACACATCACTTGTACGGATCATTTTTGTTTCAAATCCCAGCAGATGTAACAGCGTCTCCAAACGCAGGGCAATTTCCAAATTCAAACGGCTCTCCGTGACCCCCGAACAGGATGTGGCACCGCCATCCTCGCCGCCGTGACCGGCATCGATCACGATCACAGTTTCCCTGCTGATGGGTGTGTTTTCGGCGACGGTCGTCACAGCTGCGCTGTATCCGGCTGATAAAAAAATGACGACGATACCGCACACCAGATATAAAGGCCAGAACATTTGAAGATATTTTTTCATGGACAACACCTCATCACATTTTATGCGGCTAAAAAGAAAAAAGAATACCCGTGACAAACCCGTTGTCCTGTGATATACTTAGAAAAAAAACAAAGGAGAATGCTTATGTATTACAAGAATGCCCGCATTTTTACGAATGATTTTCGTTTCCAAAACGGTGCTTTCGAGGTCACCGGTGACCGCTTCGGCGTAATTTGTCCGGATGAAGTGCCTTATGATGCCATCGATTTGCATGGGGCAACCGTGATTCCAGGGCTGGTGGAGATCCACAGCCACGGTAACTCCGGCCATGATTTTTCCGATGGGGATTACGATGGCCTTGTTGAAATGGCTCGTTTTTTCCTGCGAAGCGGCGTTACTTCCTTTGCTCCGGCTTCCATGACCTTGCCCTATGACGTATTGGCAAAAGCCTTTGCTACCGCCGTGCAACTTCACGAAACCAGGCCGAACGGATGTAGCCGTATTCGCGGTATTCAGATGGAAGGACCTTACTTTTCCTATAAGAAACGCGGTGCCCAAAACCCCGATTATTTAAAAGAACCTGATTTTGAAGGCTTTAAGGCACTTTACGATGGTTGCAATGGCCTCATTCGAATTGTGGATGTCGCACCGGAACTGCCTGGTGCCGCAGACTTCGCCGAAAAAGCATCCAAATTATGCACCGTCTCCGTAGCTCATACGGATTCCGACTATGATAATGCTAAAAACGTCTTTGATGCAGGTGCAACCCATCTGACCCATCTTTACAACGCCATGCCGGCCATAAACCATCGCAATCCAGGCGTTATTCCTGCGGCGGTGGAGAATAAAAATGTTCGCGCAGAGCTCATTTGCGATGGTTACCATAGTCATCCGGCGGCCGTTCGTTTGGCGTTTTCCATGTTTGGCGGCGAACGCATGATCATCATCTCCGATTCGGGCCGCTGCTGCGGTATGCCCGAGGGTTCTAAATTTTCTCTGGGCGGTCAGGATGCGTGGCTTCGAGACGGCGTTGGTCGGCTGGAAGATGGCACCATTGCCTGTTCCGCTGCCCGACTGTATGATTGCATGGTCAATGCGATTCGTTGGGGCGTCGCCGAAGAAGTTGCCGTTCGTGCAGCGACCTACAATCCGGCGTGTGCCATTGGCGTAGACGATGAGATCGGTACGATCGCACAAGGAAAGCAGGCAGATTTCCTTATTTGCAACCCCGATTACAGTAGTTTCCGTGTTTTCCAGGCAGGCAAAGAAGTCTAAAGTGTTTTTTAAGGGCGCAACCGTCGGTTGCGCCCTTGCACATTTGTGTTTCTTCCGCATAGTATGACATGAAACGACGAAAAGCCGTTAAAACCATGTTGGGAGGAATGTATTTTGGACGAGAAAAATTGGAACAGCCAAACCATGGATGGTATTTTGCCACCCTCCGCACCTTTGGCAAATCCGTATGTACCCTTTCAGCGGGTAAATCCGCCCCGTTACGAAGCCGCCAGAGGGATTATCAGAGGAACAATGTATCCAGGATTGGATCTTCCTTTTATGGGTAGGGTGAATGATCGAGAATTGGCGGTCACTCCCCTGTCCCAGCTTCAGGTCCTGGCATTTGCTTTGCAGGATCTGGCATTGTACCTGGATACACACCGTGATGACCAGGAAGCACTGGAAGTTTATCGTGCCTATCAGGAAATTTATCACAAGGGCATGATGGAATACAACGAGCGCTCCCCTCTTACCCACACAATGCCAACGAACAATAAGGATTACGCCTGGCTGGACGATCCGTGGCCGTGGGAATATTCCGGAAATTAAGGAGGGGCAAATATGTTTATTTATAGCAAAAAATTGCAATATCCTGTAAAAATCGACAAAGTCGATCCTCGTCTTGCCTCCATTATCATCACTCAGTACGGCGGACCGGACGGCGAATTAGGCGCTTCCCTGCGCTATCTCTCCCAACGGTATTCCATGCCCTTTGATGAGCTGAAAGGACTTTTGACGGATATCGGTAGAGAAGCCTCTGAAATGTTCCGTTCAGAGGCTACCGC
>CAZVMK010000055.1:0-8245 GCA_964628315.1 uncultured Oscillospiraceae bacterium | reverse complement strand
AGTGAGTATGTGGGGAAAGGGGACCAGACGGCATGATGTCTGTGGCCACGGCATTTGCTGTTATCGCTCCTGGAAACCATCCTTGCAAAAGAGGCTAAGACTATGGAACATTCTGTTGTGGAAATCACCTAGGCTGTCGTAAATGGGCAGGCAGGGGATTACAGTACGGACTAAGTGGCAATCGGGTACTCCGCTCGGCAACGGCGGATCGGACGGATCAAACGGAAACGGCCTGCACGGCAACGGTGGGTTCTGTCTGGGGAAATCCAACCCGACCTAAGCCGTAAGATTTATCCTGCCGGCTACCGTCATTTTTAAAAATACTCCAAAGGAGCATCTATCGTGTCTAAGGCAGACTCTGAGCTGAAAAAGAAAGAACGGCTGAAGTCCGTTCGCTGGGTTTTGACGATTTTTATCGTCACCCTTGTGGTTTCCGGCGTTATTTCGCTGGTTTCCGAGGAAATCATGTCTACCTCCGGTATTGCGGTTGCCTTTGTAATTTTGCTTTTGATCGTGCTGATCGGCATCGTGTTTGACATTATCGGTGTTGCCGTTACCAGTGCCGATGAAAAGCCCTTCCATTCCATGGCCGCACGCAAAGTTCCTGGTGCGGCTGAAGCAATCAAGCTGCTTCGCAAGGCCGGAAAGGTCAGTTCTATTTGTAATGACGTGATCGGCGACATTTGCGGCGTTGTTTCCGGCTCGGCTTCGGCCACGATCGCTGCCCAGATCCTTGTAAAAATGGATTTTGGCTGGCCGCAGATGATAACCCTGTTCATGTCATCCATCGTCTCGGGACTGACCGTCGGCGGTAAAGCAATCGGCAAAACATTTGCCATCAATTCCAGCACGGAGATCGTACACGCAGTGGGAAAGACTATACGGTTTGTGACGAACATCCCCAATGTGTTTAAAAAGAAAAGAAAATGAGAAGATAGGTGTATTCTGTGTCTATTCTGGAAAAAATCAGCTGCCAACAGGATCTTTTAAAGCTCGACAAGCAGCAGCAGGATCAACTGTGTGACGAAATACGAACGTTTCTTGTCCAAAACGTGTCCCAAACAGGAGGCCACCTTGCATCCAATTTGGGCGTTGTGGAGCTTTCTGTGGCGCTTGAAACAGTATACAACACCAATATAGACCGCTTGGTTTTTGATGTGGGGCATCAGTCTTATGTCCATAAGCTGCTGACCGGTCGCCAGGCGGATTTTTCCACGCTTCGGCAATTTGGGGGTATGGCGGGCTTCCCGAAGCCTTCGGAAAGCCAAAGCGATGCCTTTGTAGCCGGTCATGCTTCCAGCTCTGTGTCTATTGCACTGGGCATGGCACGTGCCCGAAGCCTTTTGGGGGAACATTACCATGTAGTTGCCCTCATAGGCGATGGGGCAGCCACCGGCGGCATGGCCTACGAAGCCATGAATGATGCAGCTGTCAGCGGTGAGCCGCTGGTCATCATTCTAAACGATAATGAGATGTCCATTTCGCCCAATGTTGGCGGATTTGCCAGACATTTGAAAAGAATTCGAACCAAAGAGAGTTATCTCGGGTTCAAACAGCGTTACCGCATTGCCATGTCGAAAAATCGGTTCACACGCTGGCTCTACCGTGTGACTCGCAGTATTAAAGAGCGATTGAAACGGTTGCTCTTGCCGTCGACTATTTTTGAAAATATGGGTCTGGATTATCTCGGACCTGTAGACGGCAATGACCTACAAGGTCTTATCGGCTTGCTTCGACAAGCAAAAGAGATGCAGGGCCCCGTTTTGATCCACGTGATCACCCAAAAGGGAAAAGGCTATTTGCCTGCCCAGGAAAATCCGTCAAAATTCCATGGAATCGGAAAATTTGATCCGAAAACAGGTATGGTCCCAGGCGCTTCCGCACCCACGTTCTCCGATAATTTCGGGAAAACAATGATGGAGCTGGCAGGGAAGCACCCGAACTTGTGTGCCATAACAGCGGCTATGCCCGATGGGACGGGGCTGCTGGAGTTTATGTACACTTATCCCAGCCGCACTTTCGATGTGGGTATCGCTGAGGAACACGCCGTATCAATGGCCGGTGGACTGGCCAAGCAGGGTATGATCCCCGTGGTGGCACTGTATTCTACCTTTCTGCAGCGCGGATTTGACCAAATCATGCAGGATGTGGCAATGTTACATTTGCACGTGATTTTGGCGATCGATCGGGCAGGTCTGGTAGGTGCCGACGGAGAAACACACCATGGCGTGTTTGACGTGGGCTATCTTCGTATGGTGCCTGGAATGATGATTTTATGCCCTGCCAACCTGAGAGAACAGGACGAAATGTTGCGATGGGCGGTAGAGGATTATAATGGCCCCGTGGCTATCCGCTATCCCAGAGGCGGCAACCGCAGGTTGACAGAGTCCTGCTGGGATAGGACACCTCAAATCCACGAAAAAGGGCTGCTTCATTTGGAGAAACAGGGCCAGGATGTTGTATTTGTCACTTACGGTGTTTTAACGGATAATGTTATAAAAGCTTCCGAAATTCTGGAAGAAAATCAAATTTCTGCCGGAATAATTCGTCTACTGACGGTTGCACCGCTACCTTTTGAAGCATTGATCGATGCACTGGGTAGTTGTCGTAAGGTCATGATCGTTGAAGAGGTGTGCACCGGTGCCGGTATCAAAGAGACTCTGGCATGGGAGATACATGAACGACTGCCCGATTGCGCCGTATACGGCCTTGATCTCGGTAATCGATTCATTACCCATGGTGATACGCAGACTCTCTATCACCATTGCGGACTGGATGCGCAGTCCATCGCTCAAAAAACAAAGGAGGTCTTTGGCTTTGAAAAATAAAAAGAGATTGGATGTTCTGCTGACCGAGCAGGGCTACGCTGAAACCCGTTCAAAAGCGCAGGCCATCATTATGGCCGGACAGGTATACGTGGACGGTCAAAAAGCAGATAAGCCAGGTATTTCCTATGAGGAAAATGTTTCGCTGGAGGTACGCGGAGAGAGCTGCCCCTACGTCAGTCGCGGTGGCTTGAAGCTGGAAAAAGCATTGCGTAACTTCGGTGTGAAACCCGAAGGATATGTTTGCAGCGATTCCGGCGCCTCAACCGGCGGTTTTACCGATTGTCTGCTCCAGCAGGGCGCCAGTAAGGTTTTCGCCATTGACGTGGGATATGGTCAGCTTGACTGGAAGATCCGTTCCGACCCTCGTGTGGTGGTCATGGAACGAACTAATATCCGCTATGTGACAACAGAGGATCTGGGAGAAATGCTGGATCTTTCCGTCATTGACGTCAGTTTTATTTCTTTGAAAATCGTACTGCCTGCAATTAAGGCCTTGCTCAAGCCAGGTTGTGGTCAGGTTTTGTGCCTGATAAAGCCTCAGTTTGAGGCCGGTAAGGAGAAAGTGGGCAAAAAAGGCGTCGTTCGTGAGCCTCAGACCCATATCGAAGTGCTCGACAGCTTTGTGGAATTGGCCCATAGCCTGGATTTTTCAATTCAGGGCATGACCTTTTCTCCTGTCAAAGGTCCCGAGGGAAATATCGAATTTTTGGCGCACTTGACATTGGCTGATTTACCGGACATTCAGCCGGATACAGCCGATGTCGTTCGACAAGCCCATGAAACATTGAAGGTGTGATGGTATGAAGACTGTTGTTTTAACGCCAAATCCCTATCGGGACAAAAATTTTCATACCGTTCGCAGTGCCATGCGGATCCTGAAAGAGGCAGGTATGAATGTGCGTCTGTGCCTTCCCTTCGACGTGGACAAGACATTCGAATTGCCTGCCGATCTGCAGTTTTGCCGACTGGATAGGGAACTGCCCCACGCCGATATGATCATTTGTTTCGGCGGTGACGGTACTATTTTGCATACCGCCAAGGCCGCAACTCGCTTTGACTTGCCTATTTTGGGTGTGAACATCGGCACCATGGGCTTCATGGCTGAATTGGAAAGCAGCGAACTGAACCAGCTTTCCCGTCTGGCAACGGATGATTATTCCATCGACCGCCGTATGATGCTGGATGTGACTGTCCAACGGGAAAGGGATATTCTCTATCACGAGCTTTGCCTGAACGATGTGGTGGTGACCAAAGGCGCTGTCGCACGGATCGTTCATTTGAATGTCCGTTGTGATGGCGTAGATGTCATGGAGTGCGGCGGTGACGGATTGATCGTTGCAACGCCTACCGGCTCCACTGCCTACAGTCTTTCGGCCGGTGGCCCCATCGTGGAACCTGAAGCCCACAGCATTCTGGTAACGCCCATCTGCGCCCATGATATGGTCAGCCGCTGTATTGTTGCATCCGATCAAAGGGTAATTTCGGTGGAATTGACCCGAAATGCACGGCGCAACGCTTTTCTGTCCGTTGACGGCGGTAAGGCGTTGAAACTGAACATGGGCGATTTGGCCACCATTCGCAAATCCTCCAAAGAAACAAAACTTATCCGCTTAAAAAACCGCAGTTTTTACGATGTTGTAAATGCGAAATTTAAAAACGGTTGATGAGGTAGAAATATGAAAGCTCAAAGACAGGCAAAAATTATCGAAATCGTTTCCACCCGTGACGTGGAGACCCAGGAGCAACTGCTCGATGCGCTCCAGGATGCAGGCTTTTTCAGCACACAGGCCACCATTTCCAGAGATATCAAGGAATTGCGCATCGTCAAAGAACTTACAAAGTTCGGCACCTATCGTTATCGCACCGCCAATACCGAGGTATCCGGTTCTTTTTCCACCCGTCTGAACACGATTTTCAGAGAATGCGTTACAAGCTTTGATTATGCCCAGAATATGGTGGTCGTCCATACCATCCCAGGTCTTGCCAACGGCGCCGCATCGGCACTCGATGCCATGGAACTGGGGGTAGTGCTGGGCACCATCGCCGGAGATGATACGGTTTTCGTTGTCATGCGTGACAGCAATGCCGCCGCCGCATTCTGCGGAGAGATCAAGAGTATTTTAAGTTGAGCTATTGAAGGGGGACGTTCCAATGCTGCGGCTTCTGCATATTGAAAATATCGCGGTCATTGAACAGGCCGACATTTCCTTCGACCAGGGCTTCAATGTCCTCACCGGTGAGACCGGAGCAGGTAAGTCCATCGTCATCGATGCCATTTCTGCCATTTTGGGCGAGCGGGCTTATCGGGACATGATCCGAACGGGGGCGAATAAAGCCTGCGTTCAGGCCGTATTCGGGGACGTGCCCCATTTTTCGTGGTTTGACGAAAACGCCGTGGAATATGACAGTGAAACGGTTATCCGCCGTGAGATCTGTCTGGACGGCAAAAATGTGTGTCAGGTCAACGGTAGCTTCGTGACGGTATCGGTGCTTCGAAAGTTGGGTATTCAGCTGATAAACATTCACGGTCAACACGACAGTGCATCATTGTTTGACGAAGAAAATCACCTTACATTTTTGGATGCTTTTGCCGATAATGAGGCGCTCAGAGCCGATTATTCGGCAAAATATCGGATCGTTTCCGATTTGCGCAGAGAAATCGAGCGCATGACCATGGATGAAAGCGAAAAACTGCGCCGAATGGAGACACTTCGCTATCAAATCACAGAAATCGAAAAGGCGAACCTGCAAGCCGGTGAAGACGAAACGCTGGAACAGCGGCGAAAGCTTTTGCAAAATGCCGAAAAACTGTCCGCCGGACTGGAAGAAGCGGTTTCCTGCCTCTATGGCGGTGATGAAACCGACGGCGCTTCATCCCTGCTGAGTCAGGCTGAATATGCGCTGGCACGTCTCAGCCGCTATACGGATGCCTATCAGGACATCCATGACCGCGTTGCCGATTTAATGTATCAGGTACAGGATATTGCCGAAGAAGCCAGAGATACACTGGATAACCTTTCCTATTCTGCCGATGAGCTGGAACAGATCGAAAGTCGTCTGGATGTGATTCACAAGCTGCGCAGAAAATATGGCGTGACCTGTGAGGAAATCCTTTCTTATCTGGAAAAGGCGAAAAAGGAGCTGGATGACATCGAGTTTGCCGATGACCGTCTGCAGCGGTTAAAAGGAAAGCTGAAGACAGCGGAAAAAGAGGCCTGGGATGCAGCGGTTCGGCTCCGAAATGATCGACAGGAAACGGCAAAAGCCATGTCCGCGCGTATTTTAACGGAACTTGCCCAGCTGGATATGCCCAGAGTGCGGTTTGAATGTTCCTTTACGGAAACGGAATTGGGGAGCAACGGCGCCGATGCGGTTGCTTTCTATATGTCGGCCAATGCCGGTGAAGCATTAAAGCCCATGAGCAAGGTAGCATCCGGTGGCGAAATGGCACGAATCATGTTGGCCATGAAAAATGTGCTTGCGGAAAAAGACCAGGTGGCCACTTTGATTTTTGACGAAGTGGATACCGGCGTTTCCGGCAGAGCGGCGCAAAAAGTGGCTGAAAAACTAAGAAGTGTGGCTCTTCATAAGCAGGTTCTGTGTGTCACCCACTTGCCACAGTTGGCAGCTCTGGCTCAGACCCATTTGCTGATTTCCAAATCCGAACGGGAGGGGCGTACCTACACTACCGTTACACCCCTTGATATTCAGGGCAGGAAAATGGAATTGGCACGTATCATCGGTGGCACGAATATTACCGAAACCACCCTGAAAAGCGCAGAGGAAATGCTTTGCTTGTAGGGAAAACGGAGAATGTTGCGCAATTTCGGCGACTTTCCCCTTGACAAACAGCCATACTTTTGCTAGGATTATCCTAACGTGAGGACGGGAATAAGTAGTTGCCCCTACTTTCCACAGAGAGTTGCCGGTTGGTGCAAGGCAGCGGAAAGCGGTAGCGAAATACATCCACGAGCGGCTTCCCTGAACGGATAGTAGGGGAGGACGGGGTCGCCCGAAACAGCGAGAGGCGTTGTTGGACGCCGTGAGGCTCTTTACCGTGAGGAAAGAGTGAACCAGAGGTGGTACCGCGTATTTATTACGCCCTCTGTCCGAACAGGACGGAGGGCGTTTTTTCGTACCTCCATCCGAAATTCAATTTTAGGAGGAAACAAATATGAAAATTTATGACGAACTGGTTGCCCGTGGCCTCATTGCCCAGGTAACAAACGAGCAGGCCATCCGTGATGTGATCGACAACGGCAAAGCCACCTTCTATATTGGCTTCGACTGTACTGCCGACTCCTTGACCGCCGGCCACTTCATGGCCCTGACATTGATGAAGCGCTTGCAAATGGCAGGCAACAAGCCCATCGCCCTCATCGGCGGCGGCACGACCATGATCGGCGACCCTAGTGGCCGCACTGATATGCGCAAAATGCTGACCAAAGAAGACATCGACCACAACGCCGAATGCTTTAAACGTCAGATGGAAAAATTCATCGAATTTGGTGAAGGCAAGGCCATGATGCTCAATAATGCCGATTGGCTGCTGGATCTGAACTATGTGGAGCTGTTAAGAGAAGTGGGCGCCTGTTTCTCCGTCAATAATATGCTCCGCGCCGAGTGTTACAAGCAGAGAATGGAAAAAGGCCTGTCTTTCCTGGAGTTCAACTACATGATTATGCAGTCTTACGACTTCTACCATCTGTTCAAGGAGTACGGCTGTAATATGCAGTTCGGCGGCGATGACCAGTGGAGCAATATGCTGGGCGGAACCGAGCTGATCCGCCGCAAGCTGGGCAAGGATGCCCATGCCATGACCATCACCCTGTTGACAGACTCTCAGGGTAAAAAGATGGGCAAGACTGCCGGCAATGCCGTTTGGTTGGATCCTAACAAGACTTCTCCTTACGAGTTCTACCAGTACTGGCGTAACGTGGGCGATGCGGATGTAATGAAGTGTATCCGTATGCTGACCTTCCTGCCCCTGGAGCAGATCGACGAAATGGATACTTGGAAAGATGCCCGTATCAACGAGGCCAAGGAAGTGTTGGCTTTCGAACTGACCAAGATGGTCCACGGAGAGGAAGAAGCCAACAAGGCACAGAATGCCGCCAGAGCCCTGTTTGCCGGCAATGGCGATGATGCCAATATGCCCACCACCGAGATCACCGCCGACAAGCTGATCGACGGAAAGATCGGCATTCTGAATTTGATGGTAGCCTGCGGCCTTGCTCCTTCCAACAAGCAGGCTCGTCAGCTGGTAGAGCAGGGCGGTGTGTTCGTCAATGATGAAAAAGTCCCTGCAGCTACCTTTGCCGTTACCGAAGAAATGCTCAAAGAGGGCGTAAAGATCCGCAAAGGCAAAAAGGTCTTCCATAAGGCGGTGCTGGCATAAATGATTTTCGAGTTGGCCA
>CAZVMK010000054.1:0-8360 GCA_964628315.1 uncultured Oscillospiraceae bacterium | reverse complement strand
GCCGCCATTCGTGCCGGCTGTAAATACTTCTTCGGTTATCCCATTACCCCCCAGAATGAGATTCCGGAGTACCTGTCCTACCACCTGCCGAAGGTGGGCGGCTGCTTCCTGCAGGCTGAGTCTGAGGTTGCTGCTATCAACATGATCTACGGCGCTGCCGGTTGCGGCGTGCGTTGCATGACATCTTCCTCTTCTCCAGGAATTTCCCTGAAGCAGGAAGGCATCACCTATATGTGCGGCGCTGAGCTGCCTGCCGTTATTATCAACATGATGCGCGGCGGCCCCGGCCTGGGTACCATCCAGCCTGCACAGGGCGACTACTTCCAGGCGACCCGCGGCGGCGGCAACGGCGACTATCGTCACCTGGTTTATGCACCTGCCACCATTCAGGAAGCTGCCGACTATGTGCAGATGGCATTTGACGTGGCTGACCAGTACCGTAACCCTGTTATGGTCCTGGCTGACGGCATGATCGGCCAGATGATGGAGGCTATCGAGTGGCGTGAGATGCCTAAGCGTGAGCTGCCCGAAAAGACCTGGGCTACCACCGGTACCAAGGGCCAGAGAAAGCCCAATGTCATCAACTCCTTGTACATCGACCCCAACCTGTGCGCCGAACATAACGAGCGCCTGGCTGCGAAGTATCGTGCAATGGAAGAAAACGAGACCCGTTGGGAAGAAGTGAACACCGAGGATTGCGAAGTCCTGTTCGTGGCTTACGGCACTCCTTCCAGAATTACCAAGGCTGCCATTAAGATGCTGGAAAAAGAGGGCATCAAGGCCGGCCTGTTCCGCCCCATCACCCTGTGGCCTTTCGCCGGCAAGCAGCTGAAGAAAGTGGCTTCTCAGGATAGCGTCAAGGCCGTTGTGGACTTTGAGCTGAGCATGGGTCAGATGATCGACGACGTTAAGATTGCCCTGGAGGGCTGCCGTCCTGTTTCCTTTATCGGTAAGGCCGGCGGTGTGGTCCCCACCCATGCTGAGGTGGCTTCTGCGGCAAAAGCAGCCATCGGGAGGTAAGAAATCATGGCGATTGTATATGAAAAATCCAAGGGTTTGACAGATGCTGAGCTGCATTACTGCCCTGGTTGTACCCACGGTATCGTCCACAAGCTGGTGGCCGAAGTCCTGGAAGAGCTGGGTCTGCTGGGCACTACCATCGGCGTTGCGCCTGTCGGTTGCTCTGTCTTTGCGTATAACTACTTCAACTGCGATATGCACGAAGCCGCTCACGGCCGTGCTCCCGCTGTGGCAACTGCCATTAAGCGTGTTTCCGAGCCTGGTACCACCGTCTTTACTTATCAGGGCGACGGCGACCTGGCCGCAATCGGTACCGCCGAGGTCGTCCACGCCGCAATGCGCGGAGAGAAGATCACCACCATCTTTATCAACAATGCTATTTACGGCATGACCGGCGGCCAGATGGCTCCTACCACTCTGGTCGGTCAGAAAGCCACCACCGCCCCTCTGGGCCGTGATGCTGACCACTACGGCAAGCCTATCCGCATGAGCGAGATCATCTCCACGCTGGAGGGCGCCGCTTATGTTACCCGTGTTTCCGTCCATGATCTGGCCAACCTGAATAAGGCGAAGAAAGCCATCAAAAAGGCGTTCCAGATGCAGATGGAAGGCAAGGGCTATACTTTCGTGGAAGTGCTGGCCTGCTGTCCCACCAACTGGGGCAAGACTCCTGCCGCCTCCATTGAATGGCTGAAAGAGAATATGATCCCCTACTTCCCCTTGGGCGTGTACAAGGATGTTGACGAGGAGGTAAAGTAAGATGACCAATGAAATCATGATCGCCGGTTTCGGCGGACAGGGCGTTATGGCCATCGGCAAGACTCTGGCGGAGGCCGGCATGAAAGAGGGAAAGGACGTTTCCTGGCTGCCCTCTTACGGTCCCGAGATGCGTGGCGGCACGGCCAACTGCTGTGTGGTCATCTCCGAAGATGAGATCATTTGTCCCATCGTTCTGGAACCCACGGAATTGATCGCCATGAACCTGCCATCTTTGAGAAAGTTCGAGCCTACCGTTGTTAAGGGCGGCACCATCTTTGTCAACAGCTCCATCATCACCGAAAAGGTGGAGCGTGATGACGTTCGTGCCATTTATGTGCCCTGCCTGGACATTGCCAACGAACTGGGCAATGCAAAGGTTGCAAACATGGTTATGCTGGGTGCTTACATTGAAGCAATGGGCAATCTGGGAACCGAGACCATTAAGGAAATGCTGGTCCATATGTTCACCGGCCCCAAGGCAAAACTGGTCGATTTGAACATTGAGGCTCTGCGCCGCGGCGCTGCCTGCGTTAAGTAAATTTTAAGGAGAAAGTAGCAATGCTGGATCTGGAAATCAAGATCATTAAAAACGAAAACCCCAAGCAGAAGCCTGCGGACGAGTCCAAGCTGGGCTTTGGTAAATATTTCACCGATCACATGTTCATCGTGGAGTACGATGAGGGTCAGGGCTGGCATGATGCCCGTATTCAGCCTTACGGCCCCCTGATGATCGACCCCGCTTCTCCCGTGCTGCACTACAGCCAGGAAATCTTTGAGGGCCTGAAAGCCTATCGCCGTGCCGACGGTCACATTCAGATGTTCCGTCCCACGGAGAACGCTGCCCGTATGAATCGCAGTGCCGAGCGTATGGTCATGCCTCAGCTGGACGAAGAGTTCCAGGTCAAGGCCATGAAGACACTGGTGGAAATGGAACAGGATTGGGTCCCTCATCGTGACGGTACCTCCCTGTATCTGCGCCCCACGATGATCTCCGATGGCGCTGAGCTGGGCGTTCACCCTGCAAAGCACTATCTGTACTACATCATCTGTTCTCCTGCCGGCTCTTATTACAAGAACGGTATGGCTCCCGTGAATATCCATATTGAGGACAGCTATGTGCGTGCCGTTAAGGGCGGCACCGGCGCCGCAAAGACCGGCGGTAACTACTCCGCATCTCTGCGTGCTGCTTACGAAGCATCCAAGAACGGTTTCGATCAGGTTCTGTGGCTGGACGGCAAGCAGAACAAGTACGTCGAAGAAGTGGGCGCTATGAACATGATGTTCGTCATCGACCACAAGCTGTGCACCGCTCCCACCGGCGGTTCCATCCTGCCCGGTATCACTCGTAAGAGTGTCCTGCGCCTGGCTGCTGATATGGGCATGGAGATCGAGGAGCGCCCCATCTCCGTAGCAGAGCTGTATGAGGCCTATACCAAGGGCCAGTTGACCGAGGCTTTCGGCACCGGTACTGCTGCTGTTATTTCTCCTGTCGGCCTGCTGGAGTACCGTGGTGACGTCATTCGCCTGTCTGAGGGCAATATCGGCCCTGTGGCACAGGCAATTTATGACAAGCTGACCGGCATTCAGTGGGGCAAGGAGCCCGACCTGTACGGCTGGATCGAGCAGGTCTTGTAATCACATAAAAACGCAGTCAGGATTTCCTGACTGCGTTTTTTAATGCCCACCTTTCGGTGGGCATTGATCGTTATTTACCGCAGAAATCTTTAGCGACTTCTACAATGTGCTCACTGCACAAGCCAAACTGCTTCAGCAGGGCGCCTGCAGGGCCGGAGTGACCGTATTCGTCATTGACACCGATACGACGTACGGGGGTGGGGCATTGCTCGCTCAGCAGAGCACAGACAGCTTCACCCAGGCCGCCAATGATGCTATGCTCCTCACAGGTGATGATCTTGCCACATTTACGGGCGGCATCCAGCACCAGCGCATCGTCCAGGGGCTTGATCGTGGCCATGTTGATGACCATGGCGCTGATACCGTTATCAGCCAGTGCCTCGGCGGCGACCATGGCCTCATAAACCATCAGTCCGTTGGCGATGATGGCCACATCGTTGCCGTCTTTCAGAATCTCGCCTTTGCCGATCTCAAAGGGATGACCTTCCTCGTGGATGACGGGAACGGCGCTGCGGCCGAAACGCATATACACAGGCCCTTCGTGCAGATAAGCGGCGCGAACCATGGCACGAGCTTCCACGTCATCGGCAGGGGACATGACCACCATACCGGGGATGGTGCGCATAAGGCCGAAATCTTCGCAACACTGGTGACTTGCACCGTCCTCACCCACGGAAATACCGCCGTGAGTGGCACCGATCTTGACATTCAGGTGGGGATAGCCGATGGAGTTGCGCACCTGCTCGAAAGCACGACCGGCGGCAAACATGGCAAAAGTGCTGGCGAAGGGAACAAGGCCTGTGGTAGACATACCGGCAGCGGCGCAGATCATATTAGCTTCGGCAATGCCAAAGTCGAAGTGGCGCTGGGGATAGGCTTTCTGGAAAGTGGAGGTTTTGGTGGCACCGGCCAGGTCGGCATCCAGGACGACCAGATTTTCAAATTCTGCACCCAACTCTTTTAGGGCATTACCATAACTTTCGCGGGTGGCGATTTTTTTCATTTCTGCCATCTTACTTGCCCTCCAATTCTGCCAAAACGGCTTTCAGTTCATTCATGCCCTGCTCGAATTCGGCATCATTGGGTGCCTTTCCGTGCCAGCCGGCGTTGTTTTCCATAAAGGATACGCCCTTGCCCTTGGTGCTCTTCATGACGATGGCGGTGGGCTGACCTTTGGTAGAACGGGCGATATTCATCGCATTTTCGATTTGGTCGAAGTCGTGAGCATCGATGGCCTCCACGTGGAAACCGAATGCCTGCAATTTTTCGACAATGGGGTAGGGGCTCATGACGTTGGCGATGTGGCCATCGATCTGCAAGCCGTTGTTGTCCACGATGACACACAGATTATCCAGCTTGTAGTGGGCAGCAGACATGCAGGCCTCCCAGACCTGACCCTCCTGAATCTCACCGTCACCCAGCAGGGTGTAGACACGGGCGGACTTACCCTGATGTTTTAGACCCAGTGCCATGCCTACGGCCACGGAAATGCCCTGCCCCAAAGAACCGGTGGACATATCCACGCCTGGAACGGTGTTCATGTTGGGGTGGCCCTGCAGGTAAGAATCGATGTGGCGCAGGGTGAGCAGATCTTCTACAGGGAAAAATCCGCGCTGTGCCAAAGCAGAATATAGGCCGGGGGCCGTGTGTCCCTTACTCAGGACAAAACGGTCACGCTCCTCCCAACGGGGGTTTTTAGGATCGATATTCATCTCTTTGAAGTAGAGATAGGTGAACAGATCTGCAGCTGACAGGCTTCCGCCAGGGTGGCCGGCCTTGGCACTGTGAACACCCTCCAGCACGCCCATGCGTACCTTACAGGCCAGGATCTGCAGTTCGTTTCTCTGTGTATTATTCATATTGCCTCCTGATTTGTCGAAATTACAGTAGTGCAGCGGCGGCTTCATCACAGATCACGGTCACATCGGGGTGCAACTGCAGGATGGATGCAGGAACCTGAGGAGTGATGGGACCGAAGAAAGACTGCTTCAAAATTTCGGCCTTGTCGGCACCGGTGACGACCATCAATACCTTACGGGCGGACATAACAGTGCCGATGCCCATGGTGTAAGCGGCGGTGGGGACTTCGTCAATGGAGGCGAAGAAACGCTTGTTGGCCTGGCGAGTGATTTCCTCCAGCTTTACTTCGTGGGTCATGGTGGGGAAGTGGTCAGCAGGCTCGTTGAAGCCGATATGACCGTCGTGCCCCAGACCAAGCAGCTGCATATCCACGCCGCCCCAAACCTCAATCTGTTCCTCGTAAGCACGGCACATGGACTCAACATCGTTGGTCAGGCCATCGGGGACGATGGTGTTTTCGGGCTTGATGGAAATGTGATCGAACAGATTTTCCTGCATGAAATAACGGTAGCTCTGAGGGTGGGTAGCAGGCAGTCCCTTGTACTCGTCCAAATTGGCAGAACGAACACGGGAAAAGTCGATACGGCCGTCTTTTTCACGGGCAATCAACTCCCGATACAGAGGGATGGGAGTGGAACCGGTGGCCAGACCCAGCAAACAGGCAGGCTTGGTGGCGATCAGTGCTTCAAATTGATCGGCGGCCAGCTTACCAACCTCAGCGGGATCCTTTGCTTTCAAAATACGAACGTGCAACATAAGTAAAGTCCTCCTATAAATAGAACATTTTGAATTCAGCGGGGTCGGGAAATCGATGATTACCCAACATATAGATATTATATCAAACGGAGATTGGTTTGTCTACCGCCAAATTTGAAATGAAACGAAATTGGAAGATTTCGGGAAACGGCCTGTTTTATTGACAAGAAAAAGACGGTCGTGTATAATAAAGAAAAATTATGGAGGAAGACAGATGAGAAAACACGTTGCAAAAAACCTGCTGATCACTGCCTTGGCACTGATGTGCCTGCTGACTGCCTGCGATGAAGACGAAACAAATCCCCAACTGCATACCCACGAATTCGGCGAGTGGGAAACGGTGACGGAGGCCTCCTGCACCGTTGAGGGGCTCCGTCAACGCCAATGTGCCTGCGGCGAAACGGAAAAACAGGCCGTTGCTGTCTTAGGACATCATTATCAAGAGGAAACGATCGTTGCGCCTACCTGCACCGCCGCCGGTGAAAAGCGATTTACCTGTACCTGCGGTAGCACCTACACGGAAAAAATTTCTTCGCTGGGACACGATTATCAGAACTACGAGTACAACGAAGATGCAACCTGCACCGCCGACGGCACGGAGACCGGCCATTGCAGTCGCTGTGAAGAAAGCCACACGAGGACGGCGCTGAACACCGTCCTGGGACACGATTACCAAAACTACGAGTACAACGAGGATGCAACCTGCACCGCTGACGGCACGGAGACCGGCCATTGCAGTCGCTGTGAAGAAAGCCACACGAGGACGGCGCTGAACACCGTCCTGGGACACGATTACCAAAACTACGAGTACAACGAGGATGCAACCTGCACCGCTGACGGCACGGAGACCGGCCATTGCAGCCGCTGTGAAGAAAGCCATACCAGAACGGCGCTGAACACCGTCTTGGGACACCTGTTCAATGATTATGTGCCCAATGACGATGGCACCTGCATTGCCGATGGCACCCAGACTTCCAAATGTGAGAGATGTGATGCGACCCATACCTGTACGGAAGTGGGCTCGGTCAAGGGCCATACCTATGAAGACGGTATCTGTACCGTTTGCAGCCATGAGAAGATCACTACCAGCGTAGGATTGGAATTTGCTCTCAATGAGGACGGCAAAGGCTATACCGTGACCGGTATCGGCAGTTGCGAGGATAAGGATATCATCATCCCAAGAAGATATAATGGTTTGCCGGTAACGGCCATCGGAGAATATGCTTTTTTGGAATGCGGCAATATCAACAGCGTGGTCATTCAGAAAGATTTGCAGACCATCGGCAGGGGAGCGTTCCAGCTGTGCTACCTGATGAAGTCCATTACCATCGGAGAGAGCGTGCGTGTCATTGGAGACTCGGCCTTTGAAAACTGCGGCTATCTGGAAAGGGTGAATATTCCGGCCGGTGTGACGAAAATCGGCGCAGGGGCATTCTTCTTCTGTAGTGGGCTGGAGCGAGCCGATGTGGAAGATTTGGCCGGATGGTGTGCCATTTCCTTTGACGGCTTGGGCGCAAATCCCCTGTCGTATGCAAAACTTTACTTAAACGATGAACCTGTTACAGTGCTGACCATTCCGGCACAAGTGGAAAAAGTGGGCGCTTACGCTTTTAGCGGTTGCAGTGGCATTACTACCGTTATTATTGAGGACGGGGTGACCGCTGTAGGCGATCACGCATTTGTCTGGTGCTTTGACCTGACCACCGTCACCTTGGCGGACAGCGTGACGGAAATCGGCACGGAAGCATTTCTCGGCAGCAGTAAGTTGAGAACAGTGTCTCTGCCTGAGGGGCTGACGGCCATTGAAAGCGGTGCTTTTCAGTGGTGTGAAAAGCTGAGCAGGATCGTTTTCAGAGGAACACAGGAGCAGTGGGAAGCTGTCAGCAAGGGCGAAAATTGGGATGCGGGGACCGGAAGCTATGAGGTGACTTTCGGTGAGCAATCCATCGAGCCCGAACTGAAGTTGACAGTGGACGAGATCACATTCAGCCAAGCCAACGGATATTCCTGGGATTTGTATAAGCTGGTCGTCAATAAGGACGATTTTGACCAGGCGTTGTTTACTTGTATCAGTGAGGATGAGTCCCTGGTCCGGATGGATGGCACAGTGGCTTATGGTATCGGCAATGCCGCCGGAGGCGTAAAGGTCACATTGATTTACGGACAGCAGCAGGTGACCTGCCTGATCCGTGTCATAGAATTAGAACAGGAAAACGCCGCACAAACCGAGGAATGATACAAAAAATTTTATAAAAAAAGAGGATGCCGCAGCATCCTCTTTTTTCTGCTTTAGCGCAATCCCTGCTCGTAAGCCTCAATCATTTTCTTGA
>CAZVMK010000053.1:0-8773 GCA_964628315.1 uncultured Oscillospiraceae bacterium | reverse complement strand
TCTTATTGACCTCCTTTATTATCCACGCGGGTGTGGAAGCACCCGCCGTGATTCCAACAGTAGTGGCACCCCGGAAAAAAGCCGGGTCCAGCTCGCCGGCGTTATCCACCAGCGCAACTTTATCGCAGTGCTCACGGCAAATCATCGCAAGGCGGCCTGTGTTGGAACTTTTCGGATCTCCTACAACGACCATGGCATCACAAACCAAGCTTAGTTCTGCGGCTTCCCCTTGTCGAAATTCTGTTGCTCTACATATTGTATCAAATATTTTCAAGTTAGTAAACTGTTTTTTTGCAATTTCGCAGCATTTTTTCCACAAACTTTCGGTGGATGTGGTCTGGCAAACCATGCAAATTGGCAAATCCGCGGAAATTGCATCGCTTTTTGCCCAGTTTTCCAGTTCCTGGGGAGATTCAAAAATCATGCAATGGCTACACCAGCCGGCAATTCCTTCCACCTCGGGATGGGTCGGTGTGCCGCTAATAACGGGCAGCTGCCCCTCCTGTTCCGCCTTTTGCACCAGCTCGTGAATGCGCTTCACAAAAGGACAGGTCGCATCAACGATCCGGCACCCTGTTTCTTCCAGTGCGGTGATCGTTGCACGATCCACGCCGTGGGAACGGATGACCACCGTCATATCCGCCTGAGCTTCCTGCGCAGAAGAAATGACCCGTACCCCCATTTCCTCAAAGCGGTCTACCACATGGCGATTATGGATGATCGGGCCCAATGTCACCACATGATCACCTGACTGGGCAGCCTTTTCCACGGTCTCCACCGCCCGATTGACGCCGAAGCAAAATCCGGCACTTTTGGCTACCCGAATGCTCATACGCCGATCTTTTGGCGGATGATGTCGCGAATAGCCGCCACGACAGCATCGGTATCCATTTCAGAGGTATCCACCTTAACAGAGTCTCTTGCCATTTTCAAAGGGGCGATTTCTCGATGGGTATCCTGGTAGTCACGCTGTTGCAAGTCCTTCAGCACCTTTTCATAGCTGTCCTTGCCGCCCTTGGCTTTCAGTTCCTCAAATCGGCGTTGGGCCCGAACTTCGGCCGATGCCGTCAGGAAAATTTTCACATCCGCCTTGGGCAGGACCACGGTTCCGATGTCCCGTCCGTCCATGACGACATTGTTCTCCTTTGCCACATCACGCTGCATATCCAACAGCATCTCTCTTACCACCGCATGGGCTGAGATCAGGCTGGCTTTCTGAGAAATGTCCGGTGTGCGGATATCGTCCGTCACGTCGATGTTGTTCATCAGCATATGTTGCAGGCCGGTTTCATCATAGTAAATATCGATGTTCAACTCATCGATATACCGCTGCACGCCGTCCACATCTTTGGGGCTAATGCCCAAAAGATCCATAAAATAAGCTGCGGTGCGGTAAATAGCACCGGTATCTACGTAATAAAATCCCAGCTCAGCGGCCAATTGCTTTGCAATTGTGCTTTTGCCTGCACCGGCGGGGCCGTCAATCGCAATGGAAATGGGTTTTCCCATGGTTTTTACCTCTTTCTTTATCCTTCTTTTCTCAATCTAGCCAATGCGGCAGCTTCTTTCGCCACCACTTCCTCAGCGGTCATATTCAGCTTTTTGCCCACATCCTCGGGGCTCAAAGGCAATCCGCCCTCCAAACCGAAGCGAAGAGTCAAAATCGTTGCTTCCTGCTCATTCAGGCATCCCAGCAGGTCCGAGATTCGCTGACGCATTTGGAAATATGCGGTATCCTCAACTGCCTGCTCTTCCTCCGCATCGGCAGTTTGTTCCTCTTTTTCCTCCGGCTTTGCCTGTTGCAGTAGCCGTGCGTTTTCCAGCATATCCGACACCGCCTTTGCTTCTTCCAAGCTCAGGTGGATATGCTCTGCGATTTCTGCCAGAGTGGGATTTCTCCCCAGATCGGTCAGCAGCCAATCGTCTGCTGCACGAAAATCTTCCATAGCCTGTTTCATTTTCTGACCAATGCCGTTTTCTCTGGCCTGCAATACTACCGCTTTTGCCAGATACTGGCCGATCCACCAGCGGACATGAGTACCAAAATCGCCGTCCTGATAGCCCAAAATGCCCTGCCACAGGCCCAAGCTTCCCTCCTGGATCAGATCCATCAGCAGAACGCCCCGTCCCGTCAAAGCGCAGGCCATGTCGATCACCGTGGGCAACATTCCGTTGGTCAGCGCCGGTAACACCTGTTCGTAACCGCCGGCAAACCGGCGTGCCATCGCCTGCATATCCGCAGGTTTCGGCAAATTATCCACTTCTTCCAGATACAGGCGCAGAGGGTCGTTTTCCTCCAGGCTCTGGCGCAATGTACCGGCCTTTACCAGCTCTTCTTCCCGATGCAGTCGCACTGCGGCTTGACCAACGCCGGCCGCCCTGGGCAGATCCGAAAGATCCAGTTGAATTTTTTCGGTTTCCAGATACAGCAGTGCTTCTTCCACCGCTTCCTCAGAGTCCTCCTCCAGCAGAGTCAGGAAACGGGCCGCCGAAATGTTGCCTCCCCGCGGAATTCGGCGCAGTACCGTTGCCCACGCAGGTTCTTCAAAAGAAATATCCAAATCTGTCATTCCAGAAAATCCTCCAATCCAATATCGGCGCCCAACTGTTTCAGACGCTCCATGGCCTGTTTTTCAATTTGTCGCGCCCGTTCCTTGGAAATTCCCAATTTGGCGCCGATCTGTTCCAGTGAACAGCATATCCCGTCATCCATACCGTAATGCAGTCGCAACACCTGGGCCTGTCGGGGTGTCAGCATTGACAGGAGCTTTTCCATGGTCTCAGCCAAGGCCTGATGGACCAAACGTTCCTGGGGCTGAGGTGAATGTATATCCTCCACCAGGACTGCCACCGTATCGTTTTCCCCCACCGGTGCATCCAACGAAAAAGTCTGGGGTTGCAACTGCAACAAGCGGCGCACCTTTTCCGGTTCAAAGCCGCAATATTCCCCGATTTCCTCAATGGTGGGCTCACGATCAGCGGATTGCCGCAGTGCCGTTTGGGCTGAGTTGATTTTTCGCAGCATTTCCGCTGTATAAGCCGGAACACGGATCACGCTCCCCTGATTTTCCAGATATCGGCTCATGCCCTGGCGGATCCACAAGGTCGCATATGTAGCAAATCTGCAGTCTTTGGTATAATCGTATTTCTTCGCCGCCGCCAGCAGTCCAATGCACCCCTCCTGAATCAGGTCCATCACACTGACACCACGGCCGGCATATTCCTTTGCCACCGAAACCACCAGTCGCAAATTGGCCTGAACCAGCTGTCGGATGGCCTCCTCGTCTCCCTCGGCACAGCGCTTCGCCAGCGCCTGCTCCTGCTGTGGTGACAGCAGAGGAATGGAGCGGATCTCACGCAAAAAGGTTCCCATATTCTCTTCGCCTGTACAAGCAGGTGTCGGAACGGGCATATACATCATTATTTTAGTCCTTTTCTTTCCTTGAGCTTATTCTGCAATGCCAGCAGATCATCATCGGAGCTGACATTTCCCGCCTGATACTCACTGCGCACAGTGGCAATACAGTCTTTCAGCGCAGTTTCGTTGACCGGACCCTGATGCCGCTGCAACACGCCCACCAAATGGGATATTTCTTCCGGTGTAAGATCCGCGAGAACGCCAGGGGCCACATCCAGGCCCTGATAATACCGCTGTCGCAGTTGGCTGAATGCTTTCCCCAGCACCGGTGCGGAAAACATTTCCTCTGTCAGTTCCTGGGTCTTATCGAAGAGCGCAGGCTCCGTCATCACCATGGCCAAAATAGTTTCTTCTGCCATGGCGGATTTCATATTTTTATAGTAAAAAGCTCTTGTTTTCGGTTGCAAATTCTGCACCGGCTGCAAGTCCTGCTTTTCCTGTTTTTTTCTTTCCCGACTGGTGCGGCGTTTATAAGCTTTGTCCACTTCCAGTTTCATGGCTTCATAGCTGATTTTGCCGATCTCTGCCACCCTGTGGCCATAGACTTCCCGTTGAACTGCGCTGTTCAAACTGCAAATCAGTTCCGCCGACTCCTGGATAAACTTTACTCGCTGTTCATCCGTTGTCAGATCGTACTTTCGGCGGATGGCTTCGATTTGATATTCCACCCGATTGGAGGATTCTTCCAGTAGGAGCTTAAACTTATCGGCACCGAATTTTTTTAAAAATTCATCTGGGTCCTTTGCATCCTTCATGCGCAGGACTTTGACCTGCAAGCCGGCCTTTTCCAGCATGGGGATGGCCCGTTGCGCCGCACGCTGACCGGCTTCATCGCCGTCATAGATCAGCACCACCTGCTCCGTGTATTTCGAGAGCAATACGGCGTGTTCCTCCGTCAGGCTGGTGCCCAGAGATGCAACCGCACAGTCAAATCCGTACTGGTGCAGGGCAATGGCATCCATATAGCCTTCCACCAGAATCATATATCCCAATTTACTTTTTTTCGAAACGTTCAAGCCAAACAGATTTTTTCGTTTGTTGAAGATCAAGGTTTCGGGGGAATTCAGATATTTGGCGGCATTGGGGTCGTTTTTCATAATACGTCCGCCAAATCCGATGACATTGCCCCGCACGTCAATGATCGGGAACATGAGCCGATCCCGAAAACGATCGAAAATATTGCCGTTTTTCTGAGAAACGGTCACCAGACCGGAGTCTTTCAGTTCTTCATCGGTATAGCCTTTTCTGCGTAGAGCATCCACAAGTTCTGTCCAGCTGTCGGGCGCATAGCCAATACCGAAATTAATGAGCGTTGCCTTGCTCATTCCTCTGCCGAGGGCATATTGCAGTGCGGCTGCCCCTTTGGGCTCATACAGCTTGCTGTGAAAAAAGCGTGCCGCCTCTTTGTGCAACGCCCAAAGGCGCTCCTGCTGATGGTAACGGGACTGGTACTGCTCATCATCCGGCACTTCAAGGCCGGCCCGTTTTGCCAACGCACGAACTGCATCGGGATAGCTGAGTCCTTCGATCTCCATCTGGAAGTTAATAACACCGCCACCCTTGTGGCAACCGAAGCAGTAGTATATCCCCTTATCCGGTGCAACGGAGAAAGAAGCTGTTTTCTCTCCGTGGAACGGACACAGGCCAAACATATTGGCACCGGCCCGTTTTAAGCTGACATATTGCCCGACCACATCTTCAATGGGATTTCTGGCCACCAGTTCATCGATAAACGCCGGAGAAAAAGCCATAAACAGTCTCCTTTCCCAAAAAATCAAAGTTCAGATTTACAGATGCGGTCCCTGAGGCGCATTCTCCTCGACAACATTTTTCTTTTTATCCAGCACGCCGGCCAGCAACCAGCAGCCGACCAAAATCAGAAGGACGATCACATTGGGTTGTACGAAAACATCCTCCGTCGAAGAAACATAGGGCACCGCCGTCAACGCGCCGGCTGCAAGGCTGCACCAGGATGTCGCCCTGTAAAAACGGCGTTTTTGAATGCAGGCCGAAACCAGTGCCAGCACGAATGCCGCAAAAGTGACCACGCCGGCGATCGGCAAGCAGGATGCCGCCAGATTTTCGGCTTCCACCGTGAAGAAATTGTAACCTGTAGATTCCGGTACATTGACCAAATCTTTTGTGAACACTCTGACACTTCCGGCCATCAACTCAAAGGTCATGGCAGACATCAAAAGTGCAGGCAATGCCCATTTCATGATTTTCTGTTTATTCATTGCAGTCACCTCAAATAGTTATTATAGCACATTACCCGCGAACATGCCAGCCCATTGGAATAAAAATCTCTGTAAATTTATCAACCGCATAATTATCGGTCATACCTGCAATATAGTCGCACACCGTGCGCTCCAGTCCGTCAAAACTGAGCTGAGGTTGAAAATCCGCAGGCAGGGAGTCGGGATGTTCCACATAATACTCAAACAGACGCTTGAGCATATCCTTCGCCTTGCCTTCTTCCCCTTTCGCCACCGGATTGCGATAGACCCGTTCAAACATAAAACTGCGCAGATCCTGCAATGCGCTATCGATTTTGGGAGTCTGGGCAATGGAGCCGACCTCTCGGGATGTACAGATCATATCGCACACCAGTGTGTCGACACGCTCGGCATGGGTATGTCCCAAAATATCGGCAATGCTTTTCGGAATATCCTCATTGCGCAAAATACCGGCACGCACCGCATCGTCAATATCATGGTTGACGTAGGCGATCTGGTCGGAACGGCGCACGATCTGTCCTTCCATGGTTTCGGGGATCCGACAGCCCGTGTGCCCCACAATGCCCATGCGCACTTCGTAGGTCAAATTCAGGCCTCTGCCGTCATTTTCCAGCACATCCACCACACGCAGGCTCTGTTCGTTATGTCGAAATCCATCGGGCATCAGTTCCGCCAGCACCATCTCACCGGCATGACCGAAGGGAGTGTGTCCCAAATCATGTCCCATGGCAATGGCTTCGGACAGATCCTCATTCAATGCCAGTCCCCGTGTGATGGTTCGGGCAATTCTTGCCACCTCAATGGTATGGGTCATACGGGTCCTGTAGTGATCTCCCTCAGGCTGCAAAAACACCTGGGTTTTGTGCATCAATCGGCGAAAGGACTTGGAATGGATGATTTTGTCCGTATCCTTTTGATAGCAGGTGCGGACATCATTTTCCTGTGTGGTATCGCCATTCAATCGACCGATGGACTGATCGGCAAAAGCCGCCGCCGGATGAAGCAGGCGATGTTCTCGCCGTTCCAGCTCTTCGCGCACTGTCATAGAATTCACTCCTTATGTAACGGGAATGCCCGATATTCTCTGCCTGTTTCCATGCCTTCCACGGTAGCGGCGCTCATTTCCGTCAATCGCTCCAGGAAAGGCTTAGCCTGCGCCTCTGGGAAAAGCAACTCCAGCTCTACTTCCGCACCGAACTGCGTGTCACGGACAACGCCGTCAAATGCGGCAACCTCCAGCTTGACCCGTTCATAGAAGTTATACGGACACGGTACATACAGCACCGTCCACACCCGTTTCATGGATTTTCCCGCAGCATCCACAGCGATCTTGGCACCTTTGGTATAGGCACGCACCAATCCGCCGGCTCCCAGCAAAATGCCACCGAAATAACGAGTCACGACACACACCACATTGTAAAGCCCTTCCCGTTGAAGCACCTGCAACATGGGCATTCCGGCGGTGCCGCCTGGTTCCCCGTCATCGGAAAACCGCACTGCGCCGTCTTTAATGATATACGCCCAGCAATTATGGGTGGCATCATAGTGCTTTTTCTTCATTTCCTGAATTTTT
This sequence comes from uncultured Oscillospiraceae bacterium, assembly GCA_964628315.1. GTDB lineage: Bacteria > Bacillota > Clostridia > Oscillospirales > Oscillospiraceae > Faecousia. The sequence continues at coordinate 1,545 of CAZVMK010000053.1, read as the reverse complement.
TCCAGTGCCGCTTCTTCGGTTTCCACCGGCCAGATACGGCCTATGAAACGGGACTTTTTTTCAACAAATTCATCCTCGCCATACTCCGTTGGCACCAGATACTCGTCCAAAAATCACAACTCCTTTGTAATGTAGGCACGCAGCCTGCCATATAGGATCTCGTCCACAACCGTTTCCACCACAATGCCCTCACCGGTATAGTCCACCCCGATGACCTGGGCACCGCTGTGGAGTGTCTCCACCATGCCGCCCATAGAATAGGGCAAGGTCACTTCGATATGATGGCGGCTCTGTCCCAGCGCCTGTTCAATAGCAACCAGCAGTTGCTCCATACCAAGGCCCTGTTTTGCAGACATTTTCACCACATCTTCGCCAATGGGAATATCTTCCGCCGCAACCAGGTCTGCTTTATTATAGCAACGCAGTACCGGCGTACCATCTTTGGCCAATTTGGCGATCAATCGATCTACCACCTGAATATGTTCCTCCCGATTGGGGTCGGAAGCATCAATGACGTGCAACAGCAGATCCGCATATTCCAATTCCTCCAACGTTGCACGGAATGCATCTACCAGATGGTGGGGCAGTTTTGCAATAAAGCCCACCGTGTCGGACAAAATAACGTCCAGATTGTCGGAGACCGTCAAAAGTCTCGATGTGGTATCCAATGTATCAAACAGGCGGTTATTCGCCGGAATTCCGGCTCCCGTCAATTGATTGAGCAGGGTCGATTTTCCCGCATTGGTATAGCCGACGATGGCCACCACCGGCACGGAATTTTTCATTCTCCGTTCCCGTTGCACCGCACGCACCTGCCGAACCTGCTCCAGCTCTCCGCGGAGGCGGTCGATCCGCTCCCGAATATGGCGGCGGTCAGATTCCAGTTTGGTTTCGCCAGGGCCACGGGTGCCGATGCCACCGCCTTGACGGCTCAGGCTTTTGCCCATACCGGATAGCCGTGGCAACAAATACTGGTACTGAGCCAGCTCCACCTGCAAACGGCCTTCCTTGGTTTTAGCCCGTTGCGCAAAAATATCCAAAATCAGCGCACTGCGGTCCAGGACTGTTACGCCGATGATCTCTTCCAACGCCCGAATATTGCCAGGAGAAAGCTCATTATCAAACACCACCATGGTAGATTCGGTGGCTTCCACCAGCATTTTTACTTCCTGTGCTTTTCCCTCGCCGATAAAGCTGTGAGGATCGGGTGTATGACGGTTTTGCAACACCTTACCGGTACAAAATCCGCCGGCCGTTTCCAGCAAAGCCTCCAACTCTTCCAGGGTTTCATCCGTAGCGGTCTGCGCCTGGGTAAAACAGTCGGCATTCAGTCCAACCAGGACTGCTCTTTCCTGCATCTTCTGTTCAAAATTTTCTTCCATAACTTCCTCCCTGACATGTTTACGGGCAGGATAACCATATTAAATGTTATTATAGCACAGAAGATATCATCTGTGCAACATTTTCCCGCAAAAAGGCAAAAAAAGTTCGTACCACAAATGCAGTACGAACTTTTATCTCTTACTTCAGGCCGAAACGCTTGTT
>CAZVMK010000052.1:0-8860 GCA_964628315.1 uncultured Oscillospiraceae bacterium | reverse complement strand
GAAGTACGGCTTGAAGGCCGCCCGTCGTGCGCCTCAGTTCAGCAAGCGCTGATTTCCAACTTTTTTCGATCAAAAAATGTCAAAAACCCCGAAAACTGTGGATTTCGGGGTTTTTATTATCTGCAAGCTTTACCGGATTTTGATTGATTTTGAATCGAGTTCGCCCCGAAAAATGGGGCGAACTTTGAGGATACTTAGGAGAGAACTCCTTTTTTCGTCATTCGAGCCTGCATTGGATGACCGTAGAAGCGTCGTTCTGCGCAGGCTTGTCAGTTGATGAGATGCCGAAAAGGTGTATGGTGATAATAACCATATAAAGGGCAGAGTAAATGTGCAAACTGTACAAATTATCAAAAAGAGGTTGACAAAAAATAAAAAGTGTCTATAGTCAATCACGAGTGATAACGCTAACATTCGCGAAAAATGGCCAATGAGCAAAACAGAAGGAGAAGATTATGAAAAGAAAACTTGCAGCGTTACTGGCAATCGCCATGATAACCGCAATGGTGCTTTCGGCATGCCAAGGGAATGATGCCACAACATCTACCGGTACGCCGAGTACTGAGCCTACCGATTCGGCACAAAAGTGGACGGTGGATTTGAGCGCGTACGGCTTTGAACGCAAGCAGTATCAAAATGTGAACAACACTCCGGAGAACCAAAAAGAGTTTACTGCCGAAACGATCGAGTACTTGACGGCAAACGCCGAAAATGGTGGTCTTGTTCTGCTGACCGGTACCGGTTTCAAGTATCTGTTCTCCGATGACAACTGGCAGAACGAAAACGGCCGTTGGTCTGTGGAGGGACTACACTTGATCAGCTCGGATTATCACGAAGATCAAGGGACGCTTTTGGCGGGGTTGAATCCCACACAGTATTCTCAAAAATTGAGCCTGACGGACGGCATTGTACATACTTCTATGGGTTTCGGTACCGCCGGGACGGGTTACCGAACCAGTATTTTTACCTCTCAGAGCAATAAACATTTGATGTCCATGACGTTGACGAACACCGAAACCGTGGAAAAAACGTGGACGGTTTCTTTGCCGGAAGAGAGCTTCTATGTGACGACGGATCTGGTAGACCCGACCCACATCCTGTACGGTGAGCGCAAGGAAGAGGAATACTTTACCAAGACTGCATGGGCATTCTGGTCTGAAAAGGAACTCAACGGCCGCAACATTACGTTGCAACCCGGTGAGACGGTAGAGTTCCGCTTTACCTTTACCACGGATATGGGTGAGGGCGAGAAGTACCGAGATGTGGCACGTACGGCCTTGGAGCTGGATAAGACCTACGAGGAGATACTGGCAGAGCACAAGGCTGTGTGGCAGGGCTACTGGGATAGCGCGGCGTTGGTCCAGATACCGGATGAAGACATTAACAAGCTCTATTACCGTTCTATCTACTGGAATTTCTGCCAAAATGGCGCAGACAACTTCATTCAGCCCGAGGCACCGTTTGCCGGACTGAACTGGGATTATTCCGATCAGTGGGAAGGCCACGGATTCTCCTACGGTTCATCCGGCCTGTCCATCCCCAATTTCTTGATCAACGGGCAGTCGGAACTGGCTCGCAATCTGTTGGAGCTGCTCTATAACCCGGATGCATTGACCTCCAACGCCAAGAGATATACGGATATGGAAGGCGCGTACAGCTTTGCCCATGAAAACAACTACCAAGGCTATGAAATTGCCGGCGGCAAATGGGGAACACAGCGGCATATTGACGGATATGTGGCAAGCATGTTTAAGATGTACTACGAGTACAACCCGGATGACACGGCGTTTTTCGAAGAAAGAGTGTACCCCGTATTCCGTGGTGTGGCACAGTTCTACCGCGGCAACTTAACATGGAGCGACGAGTATCAGGCATATCTTCTGCCCAACTGGCTGTCCCTGTCCGAGGGCGATGTGATGTATCCCAATGCATTGGATATTGTGCTCAATGCCGTGTTTGTCATGAAGCAAGCTGCTGAGTATGCGGAAGAGCTGGGCGTGGATGAGGAATGGGCGGCAGAGTGGAAAAAACTGGCCGATCAGATCTACATTCCCCAAAACGATGAAATCTACACGCAGTACCTTGGCGATAGCGGTGACGCTGCCGGTAGTGGCTACTTTGGCAAGCGCGCACAGATCTATCTGGGCATTCCTTATTTGATCAATAGTGGCTTCATCGATATCGATAAGGCTATCAAGACCATGGAAACCTCATGGGTGGATAATGACTACGGCGAGGGCATGATCTCGTTTATTGCCGGATGGAATGCCAAAACGGCAACTTTGTACGGCTTAGGCGATTTGGCATTGGATATGTTGGAACGCTATTTCGACTGTAACCCCGACTTCATCTGTGAAGACGATTATCAGCGTCCTTATTTCCAGTCTCATTGTTTCTACGCACAGGCATTGATCTCCATGTTCGTTCAGGGCTCTGATGGTGTGATCCGCACATTCGCTGCGGTTCCGAGCGATTGGAAAACGGTGAAATTCGCAAATGTGACTACCATTGGCGGGGTAAAAGTCTCCGGAGAATACAAAAACGGCAAGACGGTTTCTTTGACTTATACCGATGCGCAGGGCAATGTGCTCTACACTCAAAACGACAATATGGATGTGTCAGTTTCTTACGATAAGACTTCCGGAAAGACAACGGTTGCTTTGGCCGAATACGAGAAGAAAGTCATTTCTCAGGTAGTTGAGCAAAAGGTGACCATAAACCCTGTTCTGTACACAACGCCGAGTTTGCCTGAAGCGGTTCAGGTCGTTCTGGAGGATGGCAGCACTTGCAGTGTGCCGGTGAAATGGCAAGCAGATAGTGCCTATATTGCTGCTTATGATGACGGCTATCGTTTCTATGGTGACTTGGTATTGAATGACCAATTTGAGAATCCGGAGAATTTGCGGGCGGAGTGCGTGGTCAATACCGTGTGGCCGACCATGAGCAATGTGTTCTGGATGAGTGATCTGGAAAGCGACGATCTGATCATTACACGCCCCAGCGGAAGCTCCGCGGATGTGGAAATATCCACGGAATTTGCGCACAGCGGCACACACAGTATGAAAATCACGGCCTATCAAGATTTCTGGCCGCATCCTTCCAATACAGGCCGAATCGGCATCAATACGCCGATCGATGCATCGGGATACAAATATTTTGTGTTCTGGGTCTATGATCTCGCCGGACTCGACAGCAACGGCGAATATAAGCTGTTGGACAAAAACGGGAACGCTCTTGCCGAAGGATGGACAGACGATTCCATTCGCATTACCAAAAATACATGGACGCGAATCGTTATTAATGTGGAAAATGTGGATGTTTCCGCAGTAAAATATCTGGATTTCGGTATGTGGAGCCCCGGTGTCCACTATGTGGATGACCTGTATTTCACCAACGATTTGTGGAGAGAAGACCCCACCGTGCCGCTGCATATTTCCACAGCAGCATCGGTCAGCGTCGCCGGCAAAGCTTTGACCGGCACCCAGATCAAACAAGCGGATACTGCTGTCAATGCAGATGGCGTGGATATGGATGTGGCAGTATCCGATGCGGAACAGATCACGGTTGAAGCAAGAGACCCCAATGCAAAAGTTGATGTGCGTGTAGATGGTAACAGCTGCTATATTACCATCACCGCAGAAGATAGCACCACCACGACCGTATACAAACTAAATTTCAAAAACTAAAGAGAGGGAAATCAGATGAAAAACGCAATGAAATGGTTCAAATCTTGTACCTGCTTGGTTTTGGCTCTGGTCTTGTGCTTGAGTCTCGTGGCCTGCGCCGGCAACGAAGGAACCAACACAACAGCAACGCCAACCGGAAATGATGATGAAGCATTGCTCAATGAAGCGATGGCAGCGATCACATTGCCCGAAGAGACGACGCAAGACCTGTCTGTCAGCCTGACCGACAGCAAGTATGCCGATGTGAGGATCACACTCTCTTCCGATAATACCAATGTTATCGCCAATGATGGCAAGGTAACTCGTCAGACAGAGGATGTCACCGTCAACCTGACCGTGACGGCCACTTTGGGAGATCACAGCGTATCCAAGAAGTTTACCGTGAAAGTTCTGGCGCAGGAAAAGACGGACGCGCAGAAAGTGGAACTGGTAAAAGCGCGTCTGGCTTCTCTGAATTTGAGCGGACTGACCGCCAACGTGACGTTGCCTGTTTCCTTTGAGGATTTGGCCGGCGTCAGCGTAGCATGGACCACTTCCGATGCAGCCGTTATTACGGATGCAGGCGTAGTTATCTGCCCTGCCTATGGCATGGCATCTGCGCAGTTGACTGCTACCATTACCTGTGGTGAGATCACGGAAACCAAGGTTTTGGATGTGACCGTAGCCGGAGCCGGTGATTATTTCTTGGCTTCCGGCAAACCCACCACGGATCCCGATTCTATCGACTTTAAATTTGTGGAAGAAAAGGGTAAGGTATATCTGGTGTTCAATGGTCAGTTCGTAGGCAAGGCTGACAGCCTGAAACTGATCCTGACGACACAGGAGGATAACTTCGACGATCTGAATAGTGATACCATCTGGGCAACCATCGACAACAGCAATTCCGCTACGGACGGTTCTTTCACCTTCAAGTATGATGTGGGACAACTGAAAAATGATCCCGGCAACTGGATCCGTTTTGTGATCCAGAGCACCGTGGGTGAGAGCGTTACCAATTATTACATCCAACCTGCCAACGACGAAGCTGCCAAACTGCAAGAACAGGATAGCGCCTGCTGCCTGTACAAGCTGGAAGTGAAGAACAATATTTTCTTCATGATCCGTGAGACGCATGCATATAACGGCGAATACTTCATGGAAAGCGGCAGACCGACCAACGAGGCCGATGCGATCGATTTTAAGTTCGTAGAGAAAGACGGCAAGGTATATTTGGTATTCAACGGCAAGTTCGTGGGCGATGCCGATGAACTGAAGCTGATTTTGACCATTCAGCAGGGCTTGCAGGAGGTTTCCACAAACGATCTAGATGCCGATAAAATTTATGCGACTGTCAATAATAGCAGTGCCGCTACCGATGGCACGTTTGCATTCGAGTACGATCTGACCGACTTCGCGGCGCCTGAAAACGAGTGGGTTCGCTTTGTGATTCAGGGCACCAAGGACGGCGTTGTGACCAACTACTATATTGCGCCTTCTTATGGTGACTATTATTTGGTAAACGAACTCGACAGCGCTACCTGCCTGTATAAGCTAGAGATCAGTTGGAACGCATTTTTCATGACTCGCACGACCCATGCTCCTGCAGGCGATTATTTCTTGGAAAGCGGCAAGCCTACTAATCAGGCTGATTCCATTGACTTCAAGTTCGTAGAAGAGAACGGAAAAGTCTATCTGGTGTTTAACGGCAAGTTTACCGAGGAAGCGGAGGAACTGAAGCTGATCTTGACTATCCAACAAGGACTGGAAGAAGTATCTACCAATACGTTGAATGCGGATCAGATCTATGCGATCATCCATAACAGCAACACGGCAACGGATGGCTCGTTCACCTTTCAGTACGACCTGACCGGCTTCCGTGCTCCCGAAAACGAATGGGTTCGCTTTGTAATTCAGGGCACAAAGGGCGATGTAGTCACCAATTATTACATTCTGCCCGCAGACGGCGCCGATGGCAATATTCTAAAATTCCACTCTGCTGCATACGAGTATGAGCTGACGATTGCGTGGGGCAGCTTTTACATGTATAGAACGCTGAATGACTGCTTCTTCTTGGAAGGCGATGCCCCCACGCAGGACGCCGCCTCCATTGATATGAAGATGGAACTCGGGGAAGACGGAAAACCGTATTTGATCTATAATGGCAAATTCTTGGGTGATGCAGATAAGCTGCAGTTCATTATGACCACGCAGGAGGGAATTTTGGGCGTGTCTAGCGGCCTGCTCGAAAGTGCTCAGTTCTCCATTATCGTGGATAACCTGTCCGAAGCGGAAGACGGTTCTTTCACCTTTAAGGTAGATTTGTCTGCTTGTACCGCCGAAAACGGTAAATGGCAGCGCTTTGTACTGCGCGTCACCAATGGTGAGACAGTTACGGATTACCTCATCAGCCCCTCCTACGTAGAATGGGCGGAGTACTGCCGTATTGAGTACGAAGGACTGCGTTATAAGTTGGAGCTGAACAGCCATACCATCTTCGTTAACCGCGAGAATGCCGAATAAGCAATCATGAGGTGGGAAATGAAAAAATGGAGTTTATGGGCAGCGCTGATCGTACTGACCTGCCTGCTTCTGGTTGCTTGCGGTCGGAGCGAGCCGACGACTACTCAGCCTGAAAAGCACGATGCTCTGCTAGAGCAGGCTCTGGAATCCGTGACTTTTCCGGAAAGCACCAAAGAAAATCTAAATTTGAATTTGGACAATAAGTTTGAGGGCGTACAGTTGGTGATCCACTCGGATAATCAGAGCGCTATCGCTGATGACGGCGTCGTGACCTGTCAAAATAAAGAAACAAAAGTCCGTTTGACCGTTACGGTGAAAATCGGAAACGAGGAAAAATCCAAGACCGTAAAAATTACTGTCCCGGCCAAAGAACTGAACGACAAAGAAAAGCTGGAGGCGGCGAAAGCAGAACTGGCTTTTGCCGACATTCAGTGGAGTGAAAACATCTATCTGCCCTCTGCGGTGGAGGGTTTCGAGGGCGTAGCTGTTACATGGAAGAGCAGCGACAATACTGTGATCACCGATGACGGTAAAATCACTCGTCCGGCTTACGGACAGACCGCCAAGACTGTAGTGCTCAGCGCGACGCTGACTTGTGGCAGCGAGAGTACTTACGCGGAGTTTTTTGTAACGGTCAAGCCGTACGATCCCGAGGTGATTCTGAAAAACCTCATTCCCGGAACGGACGCTTCGATCGTGGAAAAGGATGGCAAGGTCTATTTGCAGTTGTCCGGTAGTGCCTATATTCTCAATGACGGCACGATAAAACGTACGATCGAACTGTGCGTAGTGGAAGGGACGGCTTTTGACGAAAGCAAGGCGTTGCAGAACCTGTCTACGGACACAGATACCCGTGAATTCCGCTTTGAATGCGACTTGACCAACTTTATGGAAGGTGACGAAGCGCGAATTTATATGCGAATCACGGAGGGAGAGCAGGTGCTGACTGCCCGTCTGGACAAAAACCTGCTCGATCAAAAACCCGGTGATGACACGCTAGTGTCGTTCGGTGTGTATGATAATTGTGTGTATAAGTTGGTTTACGACGGCATTGTTCATGTAGAGGTGGAAGATTACTTCTTGGTAGGTGGCCGGGTACATTCGCTGAATTTGCCATTTGTCCTGCGAGAGGAAAACGGAAAGGTCTACCTGTCTTTTGAGGGCGTTTATGCTGCGCCTGAGAACAAACAACAGACGATAGAATTGATCATCACGACCCAGACGTTGTCCAATGAAGAACTGACCCGTCTGGATGAAAAACAAATCATCTATACCGCTGCCAATACTTATGTCGGCAGCAGTAACCGCAATTTCTTGTTTGATATCAATGTAACGGATGACGTGGGCACAAATAGCGAGTGGATGCGCTTTGTGCTGAAAGTAACAGAGGGAGATCAGGTCACTTATCATTACATCAGGCCTTATGTAGTGTCCAATGACGGTGACTGGATCGCCTGCGGCGACGTGATAGAAGTGGACGAGTGGAAATATGAACTGGCGATTTGCTGGAGCGTATTCCTGCTTCAGGTGAAATCAACTACTGCATAATCGTGTAACAAAAAGTAGCTGTTCTTTCGAGAACAGCTACTTTTTTGTGATAAAAAGGTTGAAAAATTATAAAACGATGGTATAATCGCATCAAACAGACAGAAGGAGCGGCACTATGGTGACGATGAAGGACATTGCTCGGGAGACAGGTTTTTCCGTGATGACTGTGTCTCGGGCAATTAACGACCCCAATTTGGTGAAGCCCGACACATATGAAAAAATCCGAAAGGCAACAGACAAACTGGGGTATGTGCAGAATCGAATGGCTCGGTCACTGGTGACCGGACGGGCATATAACATTTGTGTTTATATCCCGCCGTCTTTGGAGGCAACCGATACCTTTGTTGCACAGACGGTCAGTACCATCGGTGAGCGGCTAGGAACACTGGGATATAGTTTAGTCGTGCGTCGGGAAATAACCACGGACGACAATTATGACGGTGTGATCGCTGTGGCATTGAATATTGAGGATGAGGATGCTTTTATCAGCCTTTCCGCCGAAAAGCCTATGGTTTTGTACGGCAACAGTAACAAATTTACCAACTGGGTCGACGTGGATAACTATTGCAGAATGTATAAAATGGGTCAGTATCTGCTGCAAAAAGGGTATTCGGATGTGGCATATATTGGACTGGGCAACCATGAGCGTTTCGTGCGACAGAGAATGCAAGGACTTTTAGATTCGCTGAAAAATGGTGGCGTGGATGTAGCGCAGGACATGATTCTGGTGGCAGAAAATACAGAAGATGGCGGCTTTGTCGCTGCCCAGACGCTTCTGAAAAGAAGAATGCCCCGCATGATCGTCTGCGCGACGGATCTGATCGCGGTAGGCTGTATCCATTACCTGCAACGAAATCATATTTCCGTCCCGGAGCAAGTGGCGGTCAGCGGATTTGACGGATTCGGTTTTGAACGCATGGTCAGTCCGAACCTTACTACCATCAAGCAGCCCTTGTACTCTGTGGGGGTGAAGTTGGCGGATGCGGTAGTGGGGATGATCGAAGGAAAGAAAATGGGCGCCGGCATTTATATAGAGCCGGTGCTTCAAGAGGGGAAATCCGTGTAAAGATTTCCCGAATATCGCAAGGGCACTTCCGCTTTGGAAGTGCCCTTGCTTTTGCCCGAAG
>CAZVMK010000051.1:0-9151 GCA_964628315.1 uncultured Oscillospiraceae bacterium | reverse complement strand
CATCTGGCGGCATAGGTGGCGAGGCGCACGCCTTTGCTGGCATCAAACGTCGATATGCCTTTAATCAGTCCGATGGTCCCGATGGAGATCAAGTCCTCATGGTCCGATGTTTGGGTGTAATATTTTTTCATGATATGTGCCACCAGGCGCAGGTTTCGCTCAATGAGGACATTACGGGCTTCCTGATCTCCCTTTGCCGCCAGTTCAAGGTAGTGCTGTTCTTCCTGGGCCGTCAGCGGCGCAGGAAAACTACCGGAAGACAGTTGCAGAGAATACATCAGCGAACTGAGCATCAGCCAAACGGTGGTCAGCATGACCATCACCTCCGCTAGAAGTTTATTCCGCTCTGCTCGTCCATTTTCCACGATTTTCACACAAAAACAGCCACAGCCGGCCCCTCTACGGGTACCGGCTGTGGGCGGACATTTCACTGATTATCACTTTTTTCATGCGTCATCTATTCCGTGATCGCAATTTTAATGACCCCGTCCAGGCGGTTTTCAAAGATGCGGTAGGCCTCTTCGATGTCCGCAAGGGGAAATCTATGGGTAATGAGCGGTGTGGTGTCGATTTTTCCCTGCTCAATGAGGCTGAGGATTTCAGCGCAATCGCAGCCATCCACGCCGCCGGTCTTAAAGGTCAGGTTTTTGCCGTACATATCGGGAAGCGGAAGTGTCTGCGCCTCGTCATAAAGGGCCACCACCGTCACGATGGCGTTGGGTCTGGCACATTTCCACGCAAGGGCGAAAGTGTCCTTTGCGCCGGCCACTTCCAGCACCACATCCGCCCCGCCGTGGTCGGCGTTGGCGCGGACAAATTCCTCGCAATTCTCCGGCCGGCAGAGCAGCACTTCGGGATAGCGGTCTTTGACGAACTGGGCTCTTGTCGGATCTTTTTCACAGACGATGATGCGTTTCGGTTTTTTCAGCATCACACACAACAAGGTGCAGATGCCCGTGGGGCCTGCGCCGATGATAAGGACGGTATCTTCGCTCTTTATTTCGGAGATACGTGCCGCCCAGAAACCGGTGGCCAGCACATCGCCTACAAAAAGTGCCTGCTCATCGGTGACAGTGTCGGGAATCTTATTCAAGCCCTGATCGGCATAGGGCACACGGACAAATTCCGCCTGTCCGCCGTCAATGCGACAGCCCAAAGCCCACCCGCCGTTTTCATCGGTGCAGTTATTTACATATCCGTGCTTGCAGAAAAAGCATTCGCCGCAGAAAGTTTCCACATTCACCGTCACCCGATCGCCAGGCTTGACGTTTGTGACATCGGCGCCCACCTGCTCCACAATGCCCACCATTTCATGACCGACCGTAATGCCCTGCACCGCCCTCGGCACAGAGCCGTGCTTGATATGCAAGTCGCTGGTGCAAATACTTCCCAAGGTCACACGGACGATGGCATCCCTCGGGTCCGTCAGTTGCGGCTTCGGCTTGTCCGTCAGGGCGAACTTGCCGTGTTCGATATAAGTCAATGCTTTCATTGGCCTTTTCCTTTCTTCCTGCTGTTTTATCAGCGCCTGAGAAAGTCATCGACTTCCCAGGCGCTGAGAGCTTTTAAATCAAATTATGCCACGAACTGGATCACGCAGAATGCGGCGTAGATCATCAGCAGGATCACGCCCTGCCAACGGCTCAGTTTTTTCGTTGCCAGTGCAGGCACGGTCAAAATCAGCATAACGCTCAGCATCAGGGGAATGTCCAGCACCAGGGAAGCGTTCTGTCCGAACAGCAGTTTTCCCACAGGCACCTCAAAGGGCGCCAGCGACACGGAAACGCCGGACACCAGCACCAGATTGAACACGTTTGCTCCGATGACATTGCCGATACCCAGGGAGGCATGGCCTTTTTTCAAGGATGTAATGGTGGTGATGAGCTCCGGCAAGGAAGTGCCCAGCGCCACGAAAGTCAGTGCGATCACCGTCTCCGGTACGCCCAAGGCATTGGCGATCTGCGTGCCGTTTTCCACCAGCAGGTCAGCGCCGAAAGCGATGACCGCCGCGCCGACCACCAGGAAGATCAGATCCATCCAGAACGGATGTGCCTTTGTTTCCTCTTCCTGGTCTGCCTCATCGGGATGCTTCAGGCCATGGCGAACGTTCAAAACCATGTACAGCACGAACATGGCCAGCATCACGAAGCCAATCCACTGAGGGAATTCCCCCAGGACATAGGCAGAAAAGCAATAGATCAATGCGGAAGTGAAGAAAAACACCACCGGCATTTTCAGCGTTTTCGTGTTGATCGGGCCAGGGTTGCAGGCCACGGAAATGGCGGCAATGAGGGCCGTATTGCAGATGATGGAGCCGATGGCATTGCCGTAAGCCATAGAGCCCTGGCCCTGCAATGCGCCGGTGGTGGAAACCATGACCTCCGGCAACGTGGTGCCGATGGAAACCACCGTGGCACCCACGATAATATCCGGCAGATGGAAGCGGCGTACAACGCCCGTTGCACCGTCAACGAACCAGTCACCGCCCTTGATGAGCATGACCAAGCCCACGGCAAAAAGAAGAATATAAACTAACATTTCCCAAATCCTCCTACTGTTTGGTTATTTCAAAAGCAGTGTTACCTGCAATTTTACGGGATTATGGTCGGAATTTTCAAAATCCAGCCCCACGGTTTCCACCAGATCCACCTGAACATTGGCAGAAACGATAAATCCATCCAGCACATACAGTTGGCTGTCCTCCCCATAGGGCTGATCGAGCAAGCGGCAACTGGCCCTTTCCCCGTCAAAGGCGTAAGAAAAGCCCTCCGGCAAAGCGCTCTGCTCCATGACCGACGGTGCCCACACTCCATCCGTCACGGGATAGGTCTGCAACATCTGGGGGAAGGTCTGGTTAAAATCGCCGCCGGCAATGACATAATTCCCCTTTTCGTATTCCTGTTGCAGAAACTCCATCAGCACTTTGGTCTGGGCGGCCTTTCCCTCTCCGTCGTCATAGGCTTCCAGATGGAGATTGACCAGCACCAGCTCCTTATCGCTGCCCTCCACGGGCAATCTGGTGACCAGCAGACAGCGCTTCAGATTGGCGGTACTGCTGGGCCAGGAAAAGGGACACGGCAGTGCGATCCGCTCCGACACGCCCTTTACTGCATGGTTCGTAAACGTGGCAATACCGCTTTCCACCCTGCCTATGGCAGGAATGGGGATGGGCACGAAAGCGCACCGGTAATTATAAGCCAGTGCATAGCTTCCCTCATAAACTTCGGATATCTGCTCCAGCTCATTGACATAGCCTGTCCGATTGGAGTGGACGTCCACTTCCTGCAACAGCCAGGCATCAGCCTCGTTGGTGCGGATAAATTCTTTGATGGCGGAGAGATTTCTTTCCACCGCTTCTTCAGAGGGATTGACATTGCTGCCCCCGTCCATAAAGAAATCTGTCTCGGCACCCAGACCGGCATAGCCGATATTCCAGCTGTAGATCGTCAACTGTTCTGAAATCGGGTCGCTGTTCTCTCGAATTTCTACCCACGGAGCATCCTCTTGGGCTTTGGGGCGATATTCTGTGGCCGTCAAATAGACCACCAGCGCCGCCACCGCCAGCAAAATCAACGCCAAAACTCCCAAAAGCAGTTTTAACCACAGGCGTTTTTTCATGGTTTCATCACCATCCGATTTTAAAATGTAGTATGTTCTCGCCTTTGCGCCGACTTCTCCCGTGCGGCAGTGCAGAGCATCCGAAAAGGCGCAAGGCCGAATATGGCCGAAATCGACACATAGATCAAGACCCCTGATCCCACCTGCACCGCCAACAGCAGTGCCGCAGGCAGAGGCAACAGTCCCAGAGGCAGTACCGCCCCCATCATCGCCAACGCCGCCAGCGCAGAGGGAATGATGTCCTTCATCTGCTCCCTGTATGAGTAGCCGATGAGCTTCTTATTGGGACCGGCATTGACAAAGCAGTTGATAAGCGTGGCCACTGCACCGGTCAGTGCCACAGCCATGGGCGAAGAAAACAGCACCACTGCCGCCACCAGCAGCATACAGCCCAGGGTCCGCTTAATGACCGCCAGCTTCAAAAACACATCGCTTCTGCCCACTGCATTGATGGCCTGCAAATTGCAGGAATGGACCGGATAAAAAGCCAGAGAAAAGCAGAATATCCGCAGATAGGGCACGCAGGGCAACCATTTCTCCGTCAACAGCAGTTTCACCAGCGGCGTTGCCACGGCGGCCAAACCGGCCATGACGGGGAAAATCAGATAGGAACTGATGATAACGCTGCGGCGCATGGTCTGCTTGAGATGCTGCCGATCATCCTGCTGGGCCGACATCACAGGCAGCATCACGCTCTGCACCGTGCCGTTGACCGCATTGATGAGCACTTGTGGGAACTGCCGCCCCCGATTATAGTAGCCCAGAGTCCGGCTGCTGTATTTCTTGCCCATGACCAGACTGCTCAAATCGTGATAAAGGGCATCGAGCAGGCCCGCGGCCAATAGCTTCCAGCCAAAAGAAAACAGCATTTTCACACGGCAAAGGTCACAATGGAGCCGTGGATGCCAACGAGCGGTGAATAGCATGACGATGCTTGCCACCGCCACATTCAGTACCGACTGGGCCACCAGCGCCCAAAGGCCGCCGCCACAGCAGGCGATGATGATGCCCACAGCACCGGAAACGACCACGGCCACCATATTGCTGACAAATACCACACGGAAATTCAGCTCTCGGCTCACCTTCGCCTGCTGGACCGCATTCAGCGCCCCTGGAAACAGCACCAGACCGATCACGCGCAAAGGTGCCACCAGCTCCGGCATCTCATAAAAAGCGCCGACTGCCGGTGCAACCGCAAAAATCAGGCCGTAGACCACTGCCGCCACCAATGCGGACATACAGAAAACGGAGCTGTAGTCGGCCTCATTTACATCCTTATTCCGAACCAGCGCCGTGCTGAACCCAGTTTGAACGAAAACGTTGGCCAAGCCCGTAAATGCCAGCAAAATTGCCAGCATACCGTAATGGTCGGGGCCCAGCATCCGTGCCAACAGCACCTGAATGACCAGTTGCACACACTGGACAGCCAGCCGTTCCGACAGCTTCCACGTCAGTGCACCGCCGATCTTACTTTTTTCGCTGTCCATATCAGGCCTGTCCGTTTTCGGTGGCCTCAATGGAGGCTTCCAGTGTGTAAAGATGGTAGTTTTCGGGATATTGGCTCAGGGACAGGTCATATTGCAAATTGCCGAAGGCCTTGTTTACCAGGGGGGTAAGGTGCCCCAGCAGCTTCAGCGCCCAGGAAAAACCGGAGACCAGCCAAATTTTCTTTCCGTGAGCACGGGCGATCATGGCCACCAGCTCCGATGTGTTGGAACAGGTGGGATTTTGGGGCCAGAAAATGCCCCGTTCCTCATTTTCCACCATCAGGCGGACAAATTCCACCAAATTGCCGATATAAAGCATGGAACGTTGATTTTTCACCGCCGGAAACAGGGGCAACTTTCGTGCCATTTTTGCCAGAATGGGATAATTCCCCTTACTTCCGGCACCGTAGATCATCGGCGGCCGCAGGATCACCACTTTGAAGTCCTCATCATCCAGCGGCATCAATCCCAGTTCCGCCTGTAATTTGCTGTCACCGTAACTGCCGGAGGGCGCAGGTGGGGTCTGACGGGTGATCAGCTTTGTTTTCCCGATGGGGGCACTGTCACCGTAGACAATGGCCGAGCTCATAAAAATAAATTGCCCGACCCCTTCGGCTTTGGCCTTGCGTGCCGTTTCCACCGCCAGGTCCCGATTGACCGCATAATAGAGGGCCGCCTTTTCAGCACTGATCTTTCCGTGGTCTGCGTGGGCAATGCCTGCCACGTGATACACGCAGTCGTAACCGGCAAAAGAGCGGTCTCGCCAGGTGCCGTCCACCATATCCACCGTGTCCACCTGATATTTCTGGGGCCATTGGCTCAGATATGCTTCAAATGCGGTGCCGATATAGCTGTTGGCACCGGTAATCAGGATCTTTTTCATTTTTCAACTTTCTCCTTTTCGCCGTCGCCCGTACCGCCCTCCACCACGCCATCGTGGCGCAGGACAGAGCCAACGGTACCGAAAAAACATTTCATGTCAAATCCGAAGCTCAGTTTTCGGACATATTCTCCATCCAGTTTTGCTTTGACCGCAATGGGCAATTCATCCCGACCGTTGATCTGCGCCCAGCCGCTCAGCCCCGGTTTTACATCATTTGCGCCGTATTTTTCCCGTTCGTCATACAGATCGTTCTGGTTCCACAGGGCAGGCCTCGGGCCGATGATGCTCATGTGTCCCATGAATATATTGAAGATCTGGGGCAATTCATCCAGACTGGTACGGCGCAAAAAAGCGCCCACTTTTGTAATGTAGCGTTGCGGATCCCGAAGCAGATGGGTGGGACAATCTTTGGGGGTACTCATTTTCATGGAACGATATTTATAAATGGTGAAAAAACGCTTTTCTCCCTTTTCGTTTTGGGCGATGCGCTTTTGCCTGAACAGGATCGGTCCTGGATCATCGATTTTGATAGCCAGTGCCAACAGGATCCACACCGGAGTCAGCAAAACAATGCCGCAGCCGGATAACAGGATATCCAGCAGCCGTTTTCCGAATTTTCGGTACACCCAAGGCACCTCCTTTTTTGAGTATTCTCAGATTAAGGCAAACTTTTTTTATTATACCTTATTTAACGTTGAAAAGCAACCTGTAAATACGCCGCTGTTGAAAGGCGGGGAAAAATGTGATAAAATAGCTTTATCAGACGACGCAAGAGGTACGCTATGAATTACGAAAACATGGTTTGCGGACGGTTTTTGTCCAGGCCGAACCGCTTCATCGCCCATGTGGAGATCGATGGCAAAACAGAGATCGTCCACGTAAAAAATACAGGACGTTGTCGGGAACTGTTGCCCGTTGGAGCCCAGGTCTGGTGTCAATACCACGACAACCCCACCCGAAAGACAAAATACGATCTGATCTCCGTACACAAAGGCCGGCGGATCATCAACATGGACTCTCAGGCACCGAACCACGCCGTTCGCCAATGGTTGCAACAGGGTGGCCTTGGGACATTGGAGGATCTGAAATGGGAGCACACCCAGGGCGACAGCCGCTTTGATTTTGCCTTCCGCAAGGACGGGCGGCAATGCTTTCTGGAGGTCAAAGGAGTGACTCTGGAGCAGGACGGTGTCTGCGCCTTTCCCGATGCACCCACCCAGCGGGGCGTAAAGCATCTGAAAGGCCTGACCGCATTGGCCCAGCAAGGCTTCGGTGCCTATGTTCTTTTTGTCATCCAGATGGAACAGGTGAAATACCTGCACCCTAACGACAGCACCGATCCCGCTTTCGGTGCCGCCCTGCGGCAGGCCGCAGCCGCGGGCGTTCAGGTACTGGCCATGGAGTGCAGGGTCACGCCGGATAGCATGTCCCTTTCCGCCCCCGTGGAAGTGCGGCTTTAAGCCCCAATACAGCAAAAACGCCACCGAGGTCGGTGGCGTTTCCTGTTTTTTCAGAAATCCTGCTCCAGATGGCGGCAGATGGCCTCAAAGGTGGTATCGCTGATAGCGTGTTCCATCTTGCAGGCATCCTCCGATGCGGTTTCCCGATCCACCCCCAGCTTCATCAGCAAGGCGGTCAATGTTCTATGGCGTGCATAGATCTTTTCGCCCACTTCACGGCCGGAGGCCGTCAAATGCAGGGCGCCGTTGTCCTCCATCTCCAGGTAGCCGTTTTTCTTCAGCAAATTCACCGCACGGCTGACACTGGGTTTGGAATAGCCCATGTGCTCCACCACGTCAATGGAGCGCACCACGTCCATGGTCTGTGACAACATAAAAATAGTTTCCAAATACATTTCTCCCGATTCCTGTAGTCGCATACGCTCCACTTCCTTCTGCTTTTTGTATTAGGATAACATGAAAATCTAATTTTTGCAAGCAAAATTCCGCCTTAACCTTCCATGATCCGGCGCAGCATTTTACATTGTTCCTCGCTTTCCGCCGCCAGACGGGAAAAAGCTTCGCCATAGACGGGGTCATTGGTCCGCCGTTCATAAAAGCAAAGGTTTGCACGGGTACGGTTTAAGCATTTTTGCAATTCCTGCATGGGAATTTTCTCCCTGTGCGGTCGACCGTATACCCGTTGCCAGACCCGTCGTTCCATCCGATCATCCATTGATATCCCTCCCTCAGGTCATTTTATGCGAAAACGAAAAAATGTGTGAAAAAGGGCTTCCATTTTCCGTTCATTTGTGCTATAATGATAGAAAATTTAAAATCAGGAGTGGATGTATATGCCAAGAACCAGCGACAAGGCAGATCTTATTCTGGATTATGTAAACCAATTCATCCAACAAAACGGCTATGCGCCCTCCGTTCGGGAGATCGGCGCCGCCGTGGGTCTGCGTTCCACCGCATCCGTCAGTTATCACCTGCAAGCGCTGCAAAACAAGGGATTGTTGCAAGCCCCCAATTCCAAAGGTCTGAAGCGCGCCATCGTCACCAGCCAACGGCCAGGGCAGATCCCCATTGTCGGGGTGGTGACCGCCGGTGTCCCCATTCTGGCCGTTGAAAATCAGGAGGGCACCATGGCCTGGGACGGCGATCCCAGCTGTTTTGCCCTGCGTGTCCGTGGCGACAGCATGATCAACGCCGGCATTCTCAGCGGAGATAAGGTCGTCGTGCGCCCCCAGCAGACCGCCATGGACGGTCAGATCGTGGTCGCACGCATCGGCGACGAAGCCACGGTCAAGCGTCTGCGCCGCCGCAACGGGGAGATCTGGCTCATGCCGGAAAACGACAACTACGACCCCATCGACGGCTCCGAAGCGGAGCTGATCGGCCTCGTAAAAGCCGTCGTCAGAGAGTATTAAAATCACTGCGCCGGTGGGAATATATCCCCACCGCTGGGTTCCGATGATTGCATTTTCCCAATCAAAAACGAACCGTCACTGTATGGATGGGGCCATGCCCCCTCCGGCAAGGTTCGTTTTTTCGCAACGCTTTGAAATGACGATACTGCGCCGGTGGAGGCATGGCCTCCACCCTACGGGCGTATTTTAGGTTGCTTCTTTAATACATTCAAAAATGTATTATTTTGAAGTTTTGTGCCAGCCAAAAGCCTCCCTTGTGTAAAGGGAGGTGGCAAAAATCATAGATTTTTG
>CAZVMK010000050.1:0-9400 GCA_964628315.1 uncultured Oscillospiraceae bacterium | reverse complement strand
ACCTGTGACCTCCTGCTTGTAAGGCAGATGCTCTCCCAGCTGAGCTATGCTCCCGTTTTCGCTTTCGGTTTTGTGTTGCTCACCTCAGCGACATGACACATTATACACATGGAAACCCATTTTGTCAAGCATTTTTTTCGATTTTTTTCAGTAAATTTTTACCCGTTTATTTTTTAGAAATTACCAGCAAATCTACGCAAAAATCACACTTTCTCAAGCAATTCATTGATATCCTCCGGAGTGAAGGAATAAACAGTATCACAAAATTGACATTCTACGGGTAGCGGCTTTCCCTCCGCTACGATTTGTTGCAACTCCTCTTTGCCCAGGCTGATCAAAGCCGCCGTCACCCGTTCACGGGAGCAATAGCATTTATATTCCACTTCTGTGGTTTCCAGGAACGTGACGCCCAATTCTCCGCAAACCTGGCCCAAAATATCTTCCGGTGTCAGCTCTGCATCCAACATAGCTGTGACCGCACCTGCACGCTTTATGCCTGCTTCCAGTTTATCAATGACTTCATCGGGTGCCCCTGGCAACAGCTGCACCAAGTATCCACCGGCCACGTTTACGGAGCGGTCCGTGTCCACCAGGATCCCCAGCGCACAAGCCGTCGGGGTCTGTTCGCTTTCGGCAAAATAGGCAGTGACATCATCGGCGATCTCACCGGACACCAGGGCCACGGAGCCGATATAAGGTTCTTTCATCTGCAAGTCACGAATGACCGTCAGGGTCCCGTCCACGCCAACTGTAGCGCCCACATCCAGCTTTCCTGCGTATTTTTCCACCAGCGGAACATTGGGCTCTGTCACCACACCCCGAACATTGCCCGTTGCATCGGAAACGCAGGTAATGGTCCCGATGGGGCCGCCGCCCCGAATTTGCAAGGTCATGGAACCGTTTTCCACTTTCTGCATATTGCCCATCATGGAAGCCGCAGTCAGCGCTCGTCCAAGAGCCGCCGTTGCATTGGGGGTCGTTTTATGGATCTGCGCAGCTCTCTGCACCAAATCGGTAGACCGGATGGCCACCATTTTTACAAAGCCATCCAAACTCATTCCTCGAACCAGATAATCCTTCATATATCTTCTGCGGCCAAAGCCGCTCCTCCTGTTATTTTTCCGTTACATTATAATACATTCCCAGTTCCAGCGCAAGACATTCTTTTTCAATGTTCATTTTTGAAGATGTTATCCCTTTATCAGGCGACAGGACAGTATTTTTCCATACTGAACTTCGATCAGGCCCGCACTGCCGCCTCCATAGCCGCAGGAGCCAGGATTCAAGACCCACAGGCCATCTTCCTCTTGTCGGCATTCGCACTGGTGTGTGTGGCCGTAGAGCACCGCCTGCACACGACTTGCCCGTCCATCCGCCAGCAGTGATGCCGTTGTCAGCTTCACATGGTGCAAATGTCCGTGGGTCAACAGAAAGCGCACGCCCCCGATCACTTCGATTTTCGTCTCCGGCTCGGGGCACCATCCCCTGCTACGGTCACAGTTTCCAGGAACCGCATAAAATGCAATGGTAGGATTTTCCTCTGCCATAGTTTCGCCATCGCTGAAATAGTCCCCCAGATGAATGATGGCATCGGGGCAAATATCCGCCACGCAACGGCGCATATAATGCAAGGATGCATGGGAGTCCGACAACACTAAAATTTTCATAGTTCACCGCCTGTTCCAGTATTGCATATATTATAGCAGAAGCTTTGACGGGAGGCAATATTATGGAAAAAAATAAGGACAACTTTTCCATGGATGAAATCAAAAAAATCGCCCAGAGCGAAACGGGGCAACAACTGATGGCACTGTTGCAGGGCAGCACCGCCGCCGATCAGGTACGCTCCGGTGCTCGTTCCGGCAATATGGACCAGGCCAAAGCGGCATTGACGGATTTTCTTTCCGATCCCAAGGCTCAGGAGCTCCTGAAGCGGCTGGAGGAGCAGTGCAATGGATGAGCTGGAACAAAAACTAGGCAGCATTTTGAACGATCCGAATATGATGCAGCAAATCATGTCCATGGCGCAGGCCATGGGTGGGCAAAAGAGCGATACGCCACCGCAGGCGCAGGATGCGCCGCCCCAGTCCTCGGCCGATCCCTTTTCCTCTATTGACATGGGTGCGATCCGCAAAATTTCCAGCCTTGCTCAAAACAGCAACATCGACAAACGGGAACGGGCACTGCTTCAGGCCCTCGGTGCTTATCTGAGCAAAGATCGGATCGCAAAGCTGGAAAAAGCGATGCGTGCCGCAAAAATCGCTAAAATCGCCTCTGCTTCCATCGGACAGCAGGGCGTTCAATCCTCTACAGGCAGGTGATTTTTATGTACAATCGCTACATCCCCCAGCCGGACGGTTCCTACCAGCGCAGTCATGTCCCCGACAAGAGGCCGGTGCAGCCCCCTCGCCCTCCTGCACCGCCGAAGCCGGATCCTGCGCCCCCCAGTCCGCCGCCACCGCAGCCTGTTCCGCCCCCTCGGCCGCCGGAGCACGGCAGTGTTTCCGGTTTCCTTAAAAATCTGTTGCCACCGAATTTTGACACCGGCGATCTGATTGTGGTGCTTCTTTTACTGCTTCTGGCAGGAGACTGCGAAGAAGATCGCTCCACTGCCATGTTGACGTTGGTACTATACCTTTTCATGTAAAAACAGGCGTGTTGCAACACGCCTGTTTCGTTTTAATCGGTAATGACCGATTTTTTCTTACCTTTTTTATTCCTGGGATATTCTCTGATGCGCATCACAAAATCAATATTGACAGCTTCTGCATTGCCATTGTGCTCCACCAGAATTGCGCCATCGGTCACCTCTTTTAAGACCCCGCTGAACTGGTTGCCGTTAAAAGTGTATATCAGGCACTCTTTGTCAATAAATCGTTTTGCAAGTTCCGTCATTTTTACCCTTTCCTCCAAACTCTTTTTCTTAACAATTCGTCTGGCTGTCATCCGTTTCTGCTTGGACTGCTCGTAAAACAGCCAAAGCAGAACCAATATCAGCAGAATATAGGCACGCTCCACGCTACTACCTCCGTCAGGCAACACAGCAGCCGCTTATCGCGCCACAAAGCCCACTTTTTTGTAAACCTTACGCATGGTCTTCTCTGCCACATAACCAGCCTTTTCCGCACCGGCCTTATAAACGCTTTCCAGATAGGTCTTGTCCTTCATCAACCGAGCCGCTTCCTCCCGAATGGGGCGCAGAGTCTCCACCACTGCCTCACCGACGGCAGGCTTGAACACGCCATAGCCGCAACCGGCAAATTCCGTCTCGATCTGTTCGTAGGTTTTGCCGGTGACGGCAGAATAAATAGTCATCAGATTGGCCACACCAGGTTTGTTTTCCTTGTCATAGCGGACACAGTTTTCCGTATCGGAATCGGTGATGGCACGTTTAAACTGCTTCATAATAAATGCAGGGTCATCCATAAGCAGGACCCGTCCGGTATCCTCGTTCTCGGATTTGGACATTTTGGCTGTAGGGTTGGTCAAACTCATAATTCTGGCTCCCACCTTGGGGACAAACGGTTCGGGCACTTTGAACACATCACCGTAAATACCGTTAAAGCGGCGAGCAATGGTATGGGTCAGTTCCACGTGCTGTTTCTGATCTTCGCCCACAGGCACCAAATCGGGCTGATACAGCAAAATATCTGCGGCCATCAGTGCAGGATAGGTAAACAGTCCGCCGTTGATATTGTCCGCATTTTTCGCAGACTTGTCTTTAAACTGGGTCATGCGGCTCAGTTCGCCGAACATGGCATAGCAATCCAGCACCCAGCCCAGCTCCGCATGCTGGTGGACATGGCTCTGGATAAACAACGTATTCTTTTCGGGGTCCAGACCGCAGGCGATATACTGAGCCAGCTGTTCCAGAGTACGGCGGCGAAGATCCGCCGGATTTTGCCGAACTGTGATGGCGTGCATATCCGCCATAAAATAAAAGCAGTCAAATTGGTCCGCCCGTTCCGCCCAGTTCTTCACAGCACCGAGGTAGGAGCCCAGGGTCAGGTCTCCCGATGGCTTGATGCCGGAAAGCATCCGCTTTTTAGGCTGTTCCACAATCATTTCGCTCATAGTAACGCTTCCTTCTAACCGTATTTTTCTACATTTTAGCATAGATGAATGTTTTACGCAAGGTATTTTTCTGCCGTCGGGAATTGATTTATGGAAGGAAATATGTTATACTGCTCATAGAATTTTTATAAGAGGTAGAAATTATGGACTATCAAGCATTAGCACAGTTGCTTTTCCCCAATGTGACCGAAACCCCCGAGCAGGTGGAAGCCCGTTTCCCTGCCCGTGATCTGCCCGAGGGTGCAGTGGTTTCACGTATGGCCCCTTCCCCCACCGGTTTCGTCCATTTGGGCAATCTGGTGCAGGGCACCATCTCCGAGCGCATGAGTCACCAGAGCGGCGGCGTGCTGTTCCTGCGTGTAGAAGATACGGATGCCAAGAGAGAGGTCCCTGGTGCTGTAGAGGTGCTTATCAACACGTTAAAACATTATGACATCTGTTTTGATGAGGGTGCCACCATTGACGGCGACAACGGCAACTATGGTCCTTACCGTCAGCGCCAGAGAGCTTCCATTTACCATGTTTTCGCAAAAAAGCTGGTGTTGGAGGGCAAGGCATATCCCTGCTTCTGTACCGAAGATGAGCTGGCCGCCATGCATGAAAAACAGGAGGCCACCAAGGATAATTTCGGCTACTGGGGCGAATATGCCATTTGGCGTGACCGCTCTCTGGAAGACATCCAGGCACAAATCGCCGCCGGCAATCCCTGGGTTCTTCGCTTCCGCAGTGAGGGCTCCATCGAAAACCAGTTCAAGTTTGACGATCTGGTAAAGGGAAAGCTGACCGTCACCGAAAACAACATCGATCATGTCCTGCTCAAATCCGACGGCATTCCCACCTACCACTTCGCTCATGCCGTGGACGATCACCTGATGCACACCACCCACGTGGTGCGTGGCGATGAGTGGATGGCCACGTTGCCTTTCCACATCCAGCTGTTCAAGGCGCTGGGCTTTAAGCTGCCGAAGTACGTTCACATCGGACCGCTGATGAAAATGGACGGCAACTCCAAGCGCAAACTTTCCAAGCGGAAAGATCCCGAACTGGCACTGACCTATTACAAAGCCGAAGGATTCCCCATCGCCGCCGTCCGCGAATACATCATGACCATCCTCAACTCCAATTTCGAGGACTGGCGCAGAGCCAATCCCGATGCGGATATTGACGAATTCAAGTTCAGCCCCAAAAAACTGAATCCCGCCGGTTCCTTGTTTGACTACGCCAAGCTGGTGGATGTTTCCAAGAACGTTATCTCACGGATGACTGCCGAAGACGTATACTGCCAGCTGACCGAATGGGCAAAGGAATTTGATCCCGATTTCGGTGCAAAGCTGGCTGCAGATCGGGACTATGCCGTTTCCATTCTGGCCATTGGCCGTGGCGGCAAAAAGCCCAGAAAAGACATCGCCGTATGGACGGAAGCAAAGGAATATATGGGCTTCTTCTATGACGACTATCTGAACGCCCCCGTCTTTGACGAAAAATTCTCCGGCGCAACCGTTCGCACCGTTTTGGAGAAATTCATGGCAAGCTATGATCCTGCCGATGATGCCTCCCAGTGGTTCGAAAAAGTCAAAGCCATCACCGAGGAGATTGGTTTCACCTGTGATATGAAGGCATACAAGGCCGATCCCACCGCTTTCGCCGGCACTGTCGCTGATGTTTCCAACATTGTCCGTTTGGCCATCACCGGCAAGACCAATTCCCCCGACCTGTACACGGTCATGCAGATTTTGGGCAAGGAGCGGTCTTTCCAAAGAATCCAAGACGCGATCCTCTGATTTTTAAAGCACTCACCTTTCGAGGTGAGTGCTTTTTACATTAGAAGACCGCTCCCTTTGGAGCAAGGGAGCGGTCGGAATATCATGCAATTAGCCCTGGGTATCGGTCTGGGTGCCGGCGGTCACGCGAATGAGGCACTCGTAGGTGATGCCCTCATACTCTGTCCAGACCTTGACATAACCGGAGGTCAGGTTGGTGGTCACAGCGGTGGCGGTGATCTTCACACCGTTTTCGGTCGTTGTCATGGTGCAGCAGTTGGCAAAATCAGTGCTGTAGTGCCACTGCAGATCTTTCACATCTTCTTTTGTCTCTTTGTTACGCAGAGAAAGGGTAAAGCTATCATCTCCGCCCAGCTTCAGAGAAACATCACCGGTGAAGCCCCAACCGCCCCACAGAGCGTAGCTGGACTGTTCATGCTCGTCCAATCCGGAAACACGGATGATACAGGTAACGGTCTGGTCGCCATAGGTAGCCGTAACGTTGGTCTTACCGTCTTTCAGTGCGGTAACAACACCGTTGCTGACGCTGGCAATGGTGGGATCTTCCACGCTCCAAGTAATCTCGGAAGCATCCAGAGTGCCCTTGTAGAGATTCACTGTACGGTTGCTGTAGTTCAGAGTCACGTCATCGCTGGCCAGTTCCAGCTTTACATAGCCGATGCTGGGATCATCGGGATTGGTTGCATCATCTTCTTCGGGGGCAGTGGTCTCATCAATATCGGGAGCCGTGGTGCTATGGTTATCTTTGTCTTTCGGTGCGGTGGTGGATTCTTCCTCTTTACAGGCAGCCAGGCTCAGCAGGCAGATCAGCGCCAGAGCCAGCGCCAGCATTTTTTTCAGGTTGCTCATTGTGTTCGTATCTCCTTCGGTCGGGTTTTAATAGAAATATTATATACGTTCTTTGCAAGAAAAACAATAGCTAAAATGTAAAAATTTTATTTTTCCGTCAATATCCAACGAGAATTTTCAGTCTGCCCGCACTTTTACTTTTTATCTCTCTTGCGGCAGAGGTAAATATCCAGTTTTTCTTTCATATTATCGGGCATTTTACGCTCCACGGGGCAACGGGCCGCATTGGCCATGCGATGGGCAAAGGCTGAAATAAAATCGATATCCTGTTGCATATGTTCGGCTTTCATCAGTGCCATGGTATCATAGCTGTTGTGAATGGTAGCCGTATTGCCAGGCGCAATACGGGCAAAAGAAACCGCAGGGATTCCCTTGTCGGCAAAGGGGGTAGAGTCGCTGGAATATACGTCCTGATAGGCCCTCATCCCTCTGCCCTGCTCCTGAGAAAAGTATTCCAGATAGTGAACCAGTTTTTCTTCAGCTGTACAGCAGGCGATCAGTTTGCCCATGATACAGCCGACCATATCCAGATTGATACACAGCACCACTTTTTCCAGTTCTTCTTCGTGGGCGGCGCAGTAGGCTTTTGAGCCCAACAGGCCCCGTTCCTCACTGCCGCACCAGATAAAGCGCAGGCTGTACTGATGGGGATGCTGAGTAAAATATTCCGCCAATCCCAAAATACCGACAGAACCGGACATATTGTCATAGGCACCCTGGGACAGGGATGTGGAGTCATAGTGCGCCGTGAAGACCATGGTTTCCTCCCGTTGGCCTGGGATGTCAACGATCACATTTCTGGAATTTCCTGTATACTCATCCTGCTCCAGAACAATGTGTGCCACTTTCGCATCTCGGTCGATCAGTTTTATGGCAGACTTCGCATTGATATTGACACCTGGGATTTTCTTTCCCTGGCTGACGTGGGCACGCAGCTCCCGCTGGTCAATATCCTCATCCACATAATTGGCGTTGCCGTCATAAGTAATAAATCCGACAGCACCGTTTTCCAGCAGATCCTGGTACATCCAGTAGCCGAGATAACCGTCGATCATAACGATTTTTCCCTTGCACAGGCTGAGGCTATAGGCATCGCCGGATGTCAAATAATACAGCGGTGCTTCTACATCACCGTTTCCGGCATTCAGATAGCCTTTACAGACAATTTCTTCCCCGTCAACGATCAGCCGTGCCTGTTTGATGGTCGCCATCTGGACCTCAAAGGGTTCAATGGTAGCCGACAAGCCCAATTCTGTGCAGCGGTCGCTCAAATATTGCGCGCAACGCAGCTCTTCATCGCTACCGCCCGTGCGGATGTATGCGGTATCCTTAAAAATATCCATAATCTTCCGATTGTCCATGGTGTGCCTCCTTTTGTTTTTCTACTATCAAGATATCATAATATTCGAAAAAATGCAACAAAAAAGAGACTGCGATACAGTCTCTTTTTTAAAACAGTGTTGTTATAAACCATACTGCGGCAGTCACCAATGCGCCACCCATCGCCCACAGCGGCCCCAGAAACGGATCAAACCGCTTTTTTCTGTGGCGAGCCGCCTGCTGCGCTTCCCGCAGCAGCATATCGTCTGTGATTCCCTTTTCCGTAGCATCTTCACGCAGGATAAAAATTGCCTGTTCGAAAAGTTTTCGGTCCGGCGATTGCACGACGATCACCTGTCTGGATACTCCTTTCACCATAAAAATCGCCTCCTGTTCCCATTATGTCCCAGAAAAGGATTTTTATTCAAGGGGTCTTACTTTTCTTTGCGGATGTTGTACCGCGACCAAATCAAAATCGCCGCTTGCCCTGGTATTCCCAAAAACAGCAGTTGCCATGCGCTCTTTCCCCACACAGAAACCGTCAATGCAACGGATAACAGCAACGACCACACCAACAGAGAGATGATCAGATAATTCCGGCGTGTGTTGAACCACAACGAATTAAACACAAGCCATACGATCATTCCCACAGGGACTGCATAAACAAAGGGCAAAAAGCCGGCAGGGTTCGCAGGCCAAATAAAATCGAGCACAACAAAGGCCACCGTTGCGGCAAAGCAGACGATCAATTCGCTCAACAGCGTAACGACCGTATGGCTGCGGATGGCAGATACAGGCTTTTCTTTCTCTTGGAACGATTTGTCGGTTTTTGCCGGATGTTCTTCTTCCAGTAAATAATCCAGCGTGACACCGAAAAGATCGGCGATGGTCTTTAGTACCATTACATCCGGCACAGATTCGCCCCGTTCCCATTTGGACACCGCTTTATCCGAATAATTCAGTTTTTCGGCCAACTCAATTTGGGTCATCTTATTTTCCTGCCGCAAGGCAGTGATGTTTTTCGCGATAACAGGTTTCAAGTCTTGCATAGTTCAACCTCTGGATCATGATTTAGTTATCATATCAGAAAATTGTTAAAAAATCAACCATCGATAAACGTCAAAATTCCCCGAGCGGATGCTCGGGGAATTTCATTGTCATATAGCTAGGAGATTACTCCAGGATCTCGGTGACAACACCGGAACCGACGGTACGGCCGCCTTCGCGGATAGCGAAACGCAGGCCCTTCTCGATAGCGATGGGGGTGATCAGCTCAACGTTCATAACAACGTTATCGCCAGGCATGCACATCTCAACGCCCTCGGGCAGAGTGATGATGCCGGTCACGTCAGTGGTACGGAAGTAGAACTGAGGAC
>CAZVMK010000049.1:0-9447 GCA_964628315.1 uncultured Oscillospiraceae bacterium | reverse complement strand
AAAGTTTTCCCGGATCGATGGGAGTCCATTATGAGTGTAGCCCAATATATGCTGTAAAACGACGGCGCAGATTCTGGAAATCTACCGCCGTCGAGATGTGATTGAGAAAAGCTTTGATAACCTGAAAAATGATCTGGATATGCGTAGACTCCATGTTCACAGTGATGAGGCGGCAGAAGGAAAAGCGTTTATCGCATTTCTGGCCTTAATTGTGCATTCACGGATGCAGAACAAACTGCAGGAGTATATGGACACCAACAAGTACACTTTCCGGAAAATCCTGCTGGAGCTGGATAAAGTAAAAATGATTTGTGCGGCAGACAGGCCAGGTGGATACCGATTGCTGAATCCTCCTACGAAACTGCAGCGAGAGATCCTGGCCTGCCTGGGTCTTCCTGCTAATTCATTTGATGTTATAAAATAGGGTACGCTCAACGCAGAGAAAATGGTCAAATAGCCTTTGTTCACAAAAAAGTTGCATATTTTTACAGCAAATTTCGCCGCACCTATTGAAAAGTATATCGAAGTTGTGATATACTGTGTACACAGCAGGACGGAGGTATGGAATATGAAAGTGATTATTGGGGCAGGTAAAACCGCCTATGAAGATTGGTTAAGTACACAAGAAAATGAGCTAAATTTACTCGATCGTGCAGATTTTGAAAGATTGTTTCAGATAGAAAAGCCCACAGCTTTCCTTGCCGAGCATGTATGGGAACACATGACATTTGATGATGGTTGCATTGCCGCAAAGAATTGTTATGATTTTTTAGCAGACGGAGGATATATCCGAGTTGCTGTTCCGGATGCCAATTTCAGAAATGAATGGTATCAGAATATGGTCAAGGTCGGTGGCAACGGAGATCCAAACCATCCTGCATTTTCCCATAAAATCGTCTATGACTATAAAACATTGTGTGCGGTATTTGAAAAAGCAGGTTTTGTGGTCGAACTGTTGGAATACTGCGATGAAAATGGAACATTTCATTATCGATACTGGAATGAAGCGGATGGAAAAATCGGTCGCTCTCTGCGTTTTGATACACGAAACAGCGGCGGCAAGCTCGGCATGGTGTCGATTATTATTGACGCTAAAAAGCCAATTGTTATCGGAAATAAAAACGGCGACCCGGAGGCGTATCTCAAAGCGGTCACCGAGTACAAGCCTTTGGGTTAAGGCTATAATCCGAAGAATTGAAAAGATAACTGCGAATTACAAATTCACTTATTTAAGGAGATGGGCTTATGGAAAGAATGGAAGCACTTACAAGCTATTACACCACTCATAATGAAGATGCCCGACTAACATCCAAGCATGGTATGGTCGAGTTTCTAACCACAATTCATTATGTCGAGAAGTATCTGAAACCCGGTATGCGCATTCTTGAGATCGGCGCAGGCACAGGTCGATATTCACACTATTTCGCTCAAAATGGATATAATGTGGATGCCGTAGAACTTATGGTGTGCAATATCGAGGTGTTCAAGTCAAATACGAAGAACGGAGAGAATATTACTATTCAGCAAGGTGATGCTGTAGATCTTCAGAATATTGCTTCAGATCAGTATGACATCACACTTCTGCTGGGGCCTATGTATCACCTCTATAATGATGAGGATAAACTTGCTGCTATGAGCGAGGCAATTCGTGTAACCAAGAAAGGCGGAATTGTATTTGCTGCATACTGTAACAGCGATATGACCGTATATCAGTTTTGCTTTGTGCGTGGTGGTATCAACAACGAACAGTACAGCGATTTGATCAATCCGGATACTTTTACTCTCAGCTCCACCCCCAGAGAAATTTTTGCGCTCTACAGAAAAGAAGATATTGATAAGCTGATGGGAACATTCGATGTTGAAAGGTTACATTATGTTGGCACAGATATGCTTACTCATTTTATCGGAAATACTGTGGATGAAATGAGCGAGGACACTTTTTCAAAATACATGAAATATCATCTTTGCATCTGCGAGCGCGCTGATATGGTTGGCACAACAAATCATATATTGGATATCTTCAGAAAGAAATAGGGCGATGTGGAAGCTATTTGAATTGAATCGTCCTCCCAAACACTTTGTTAGTAAGTGAGGAAAATGAATTATCGGTAATCCTACAGAAACAGATCATCGATTGGTATGGATGTCCTTTGAGGAGCTGAAGGGCAATATGGTTCTAGAAATGCAAAGTTGGGCATTGGAGCAATGCTATCATTACAACAACGGAGATAGCCCCAAAGCAGATAATTGCGATAGTCATAACAACGAAATCGTCGAACCGACCGAGGAAGAACTGGATGAGCTGCTAAAAGCAGAACAGGCATGACCGAAATCATGCCTGTTCCTCAAAATTCAGTTTTTACTGTCTTACGAGCACCGAGCTTTTGCAGGTCGTTTTTTGGTTCTATGTCAATAATTGGGATCAGGCTCTTGCTCATGCCTGACCCCAACATTTATTATAGAACCGAAATTTTCATACTTGACCTGGAGAGGACTCTAGGATATATATTATATCCATGGAGGTGACGGCGTGACTTATACGATTTCTGAAATTGCACAAAAAATGGGCGTGTCCGTTCATACGCTTCGCTTTTACGACAAAGAGGGGTTAATGCCCTTTGTGGATCGGGTCAATGGACGGCGTGTGTTCAAGGACGAGGATTTTGCATGGCTCAGAATCATGGGCTGCCTGAAAAACACCGGGATGCCCCTGAAAGAGATCAGGCTGTACATGGAGCTGTGCCAGTTGGGGGACGAGAGTCTTGCGGAACGGCAAAAGATCATCCTCAATCAGAAAAAGGAAATCGAACAGAAAATCCAATTCTTGCAGGAGAATTTAAAAATGCTGGAGTACAAGGCTTGGTACTACGAAACTGCTGTAGCGGCAGGGACGGAGTGCATCCACGCAGATGCTCCTTGTAATCCAACGATGGAACCGGACAGAATACCAAAACAGGAGGATACATAAATGGATTATCGCAAACTACCCCATGGAGATGAAAGAATCAGCACCATTGGGCTTGGACTCGGCAACATCCACGTTGCGACGGATCGGGAAGTGGAGGCGACTTTCCGCTATGCGATGGATAGCGGCATCAATTTCTTCGACCTGTGCGGAGGCACAGTGGCTGTTTACGAAGCCTTCGGTAGAGCGGCTCAGGGGCGCCGGGATCAGCTCTATACCCAGATGCATTTCGGTGCCGTATATGAGCAGGATAGCTATGGATTCAGCCGTGATCTGGAGCTGATCAAGTATTCTTTCGATAAGGTTCTGAAAGCCACGGGGTCTGGCTATACCGACTTTGGGTATATCCATTGCATTGATGAAGAGGGAGATTTTGAGAATGTGATGAACGGCGGCCTGTGGGACTACGTTTGCCAGCTGAAAGAGCGAGGCGTTGTCCGCCATTTGGGCTTTTCTTCCCATACGCCTGGCATTGCAAAGAGATTTCTGGAAACCGGCATGGTTGACCTGTTTATGTTCAGTATCAATCCGGCTTACGACTACACCCGGGGCGAATACGCCTATGGTCAGGTGGGGGAGCGGGAAGAACTGTACCGTTTGGCGGAGAAAATGGGCGTTGGTATCACGGTGATGAAGCCGTTTGCAGGTGGCCAGCTGCTGGATGCCAGCCGTTCGCCCCTGAATATTACCCTGACTCATAACCAGTGTATTCAGTATTGCCTCGACCGCCCGGCAGTGATCTGCTGCCTGCCCGGTGTAGGAAGCGTGGAGGATGTTAAGAAAGTTCTGCATTTCTACGAGGCCAGCGCCCTGCAGCGGGACTATTCCATCCTGGGTACGGCTACCCCCTCCGAAGCTCGTGGCCGCTGTGTCTACTGCAACCACTGCGCCCCCTGCCCCATGGGCATTGATATCGGACTTGCGAATAAATATTATGATCTTGCCAAGGTGGGCGATGAAATGGCGGCGGGACACTATCGGAATCTGTCCGTCCATGCCGATGCCTGTGTCCAGTGCGGACATTGCGAAAGTCGCTGCCCCTTTGATGTCAGGCAAATGGCAAGAATGAAGATGATCAGGGGATTTTTTGAGGAGAAATAAGCTCTGCGTGGTAAAAAACGCTTCTGCGCCAATAGTTGGGATAGAGAATAAATAAAATATTATAGGATCTTATTTTACCTTTTTCTGCTTGTTCTATAAAATGAGCCTGTTGTAAATCACTTGAATCTACAACAGGCTTTCTTTTTTTACGGCATAGAATTTCTTTCCTGGAACGCATCCCACTGTATCCAACATTTTTTTAATAAAAATCCCACATCCGTTTGTTGAGTCGTTTACTAGCACGAGCATCAAACGATGATGCCTATCGCATTTTCTCTGAAAGAGAAACGCATTCATCCTTTGTGAATTCCCTGTATCTTCTATCGGCGAACATTGTAGTGGTGGTATCAGGTATCTTTTTCATCAGTTGCTGCAAATCAATTTCATCCGGAAGTTTCACAATATTGCCTGCTCCATCTTCGGCCTTATGAACACAGAAAATGAACGCGCCATCCTCCCAATTTATGCCCCAAGTGCTCATGACTTCCAAAGAATCTACGTCAAAATACGCTTCCAGATTATCCATAAACTTTTCGTATATAAATTCGAAAAGTGCCTCTCTGCCAATTTTGATCACTCTTACCTTATCCTCAGCAAGGTCTTTCTTTTCCATTGTCCGTAAGCTCCTTATTTACTCAACCCCGAAAATATGATAAATATAATTCTTTCGTGCATCTGCAAAATGGTAGATCAGCACCGTATCTTCTTCAATGCGGTATACGCATACGTACTGATCCAAAAACAACGCACGAAATCCGTATTTTCCCATAAGCGTGTCCTGCCGTAAAACGCCCATCTGCGGAAACTGTTCTAACTGCGCTATGGAAGATAACACTTTCTTCGAGAATTCCCGTGCATATTTTACACCAACATTGTTGCGGTAATATAGCAGGTAATCCCGAAATTCATTTTTGGCCTCGTCCAACCATTCAATCTTCACCCAAAGTTTCCTCCACCAACGCCGTCATCTGCTGCTGAGAATAGGTTCTGCTGCCGGACAACATACTGCGCTCTCGACGGAGCATTTCGGCCAGCAGATCAAGCTCTGCCTCTCGTTTTTCCCACAGCTCGATTGGCAGGAAAACCATTTCTCCATCTCCATTGCGGGTTAAAAAAATCGGACTCTGCTTTTCTTTGGACAGGCGCACCATACCATCGTAGTCATTTCGCAGCGAAGTTGCAGACCGAATCTCCATATGAATTCCTCCATAAAGCATTTTTCTTACTTTATTATATGCGAATTATTACCTTGTGTCAATAAAAATATGGGGAGGCATCGCCTCCCCGCAGTGTTATCCCGCCGCATCCAACATATTCTCGATGAAGATTCCATATCCAGTTGTCGGGTCATTTACTAGAACATGGGTCACGGCGCCAATGAGTTTACCGTCCTGGATAATGGGGCTGCCGGACATCCCCTGGACGATACCGCCGGTGGCATTCAGCAGAGCCGGGTCGGTCACTTTCAGGAGCAGGTTCCGGCCATCGGCTCGGGTGGGGGAGTAGACCTTGAGAATCTCCACGCTGTAATCACCCACGTTGCACCCGTTGACGGTGGAGCGGATGGTTGCCTGACCGGTATGCACTTGGGCGGAATTTGCTACGGGGATGGGTTCCCCCAGCCAACCCCGGCTGGATTGGCCGAACACGCCCTGGGGGGTATTGCGCAGGAGTGTGCCGCAGCTTTCTTCTCCCTCGCAATCTCCCTTTAACTGCCCCGGGTGGCCGCTTTTGCCCCGGGATACGGAGATCACCTGGGTGGGGTAGGTGGTGCCCTCCGCCATCTGCATCAGAACGCCGCTGCTGCCGTTAACCCCGTGCCCCAGGGCACCGAACCGGCCGGTGGCAGGGTCGTACCAGGTGACGGTACCGATGCCGGAGATTCCCTGCTTCAGGTAGACCCCCAATTTTGCACCGTCGGAAGTTGGGACGAGGTCGATCTGCTTCTCCATTTCTTTGCTGCCCCGGCGGATGGTCAAGCGGGCGGTGGTTCCGGAATCATCCAGGGCGGTGCGAATTTGCCGGACGTTATGAACGGTTTCACCGTTTACCTTTGTGATACAGTCGCCGATTTTCAGCCCGGCATCCCGTGCGGTGGAGCCGAGGGCATCGTCGTAAGCGGCGATGGTAACGGTATTGTCCAGCAGCTGTAGCCCCACGGCCTGCCCCACCGGCACCAGCAGCTTCTCGGCGGCGGCATGGCCGGACAGCGAAACAAATAAAAAAACCGTGATTGCGACGATCATCTTCCTTTTCATATTCAGCCCTCCAATTTCCTGCAAAGTTAATATTCCGCACGGCGCAAAATGTAACCGCTGAAAAAGTCGAGAAATGAGGAAGCGTGTGGGCAAAATGGGAAAATTCGGATGAAGCAGGATGAGGAAAAGGAAACGATATGAAAGGGAAGAGGGGGCACAAAATGCAAAATGTTACCATTTGTTACCAAAATCCTCCATCTATCCACAGACTGTGCGTAATCTTCATCCATGTTACAAAAATCTTAATAATTGGAAAAAGAGTGGAATATTTTGATTTTTATCCTTGAAAAAGCCGGTCTTTTCGTGTAAAATGGAATCAGAAAAGAAGAGGATGGCAACGAGATGAAATAATTTTGTAATAAATTTTGTAAATTTTTGTAATTTCCCTATTGACGAATCGGGAAAAAGAATATATAATACGTCTATAAATCAGAGCGCCTGAGAACGTACCCCATTCGTGCAGTGATCCGGCCTCAATTTGAAAAACAATTTTAGGAGGAACAACCAATGAAAACAGTTAGCAAAAAGCTTCTCAGCCTTCTGCTGGTGGCAATCCTGCTGGTTTCCGCACTTCCCTTCCAGGCGTTTGCCACTGAGCCGGTCGCAGAACCGGTTGCTGAACCGGCCGCAGAACCGGCTAAAGAGGTTCACAACGAAAATGATCCCAATCATTTGTCCGCCGTTTGGGAGAAGGATGCCACTGGCCACTGGCATCTGTGCCCCAATTCCAATTGCGAACAGTATGGCGAAAAGCTGAACTTCAATACCCATACTTTTGATGACAATGGTGTTTGCACCGTTTGTACTTACGCTTGCGCTCACAGCAACACCACCACCGACCCCAGCACCGCCAAGGCTGCTACCTGCGTAAATCCGGGTAAGGAAGCCGATACCGTTTGCGCTGACTGCGGCAAGGTTCTGGCTACCGGCGCTACCATCTCCGCTACCGGTGTTCACAACTATGTGAACTATGTCTGCACCGAATGCGGCGCAACCCAGCAGGGTGCTTCTTTCAAGCTGACCCTGGATGCCAATGGCGGCACCATCAACGGCGCTGCACAGTCCATTGTGGATGTGAAGAAAGGCTCCGCTATCTCCGTTCTGCCCACTCCTACCAAGGAAGGCTCCACTTTCGCCGGTTGGTTCATCGACGGCGTTCAGGTCAACCTGGGGCAGGCTTACAGCTATGATTCCGACAAGACCGCTGTTGCCAAGTGGACCGAGGTCACCTATCAGCTGACCGTCCGCCGGGTTCTCAATGCCAACAATGCGACTGCAAAGACCCTGCTGACCGTCAATGTTCCTGCGGGCACCCCCCTGCTGAACTACCTGAATACCAACGTCACCGCAACCATCAACAACGAGCTGGCCGTTACCCCCGGCTATACCTGGCAGTACAATTACTGGTATGATTACAGCGGCACCCAGCCCCTGACCGATCAGACCGCCTGCATGAACCAGGCTCAGACCGTGGTCGTCAACTTCGTTGCCAACTCCTATACCCTGTACTTCAATGCCAATGGCGGCACCGTCACCCCCTCCTCCAAGACCGTTTACTTCGGCTCTGCGGTCGGCACTCTGCCCACCCCCAGCGCAAGCGGCAAGGTGTTCCAGGGCTGGAAAGATGCCAACGGCAATATGTACGATGCTTCCACCGTTTACCAGGTGGCCGGGGACAGCTCCCTGACCGCTGTGTGGCAGGATGAAGCAATGGTTCTGCTGTACATCTACGTCAACGGCGACTTCTCCACCTACAACCGCATGATCCTGATGGATGGCTACGTGAAGAACAACAATATCAGCCGCAGCGATGTGGTTTCCCAGGTCACCAAGTACTACACTTCTTCCTATGGCAATCTGTCCATTGCTGGCCTGTTCGACGAGTACACCTGGTCCAGCTACCGTGCCAACACCAGCAAAGCAGGTACCGAGAATATCCAGATCGATGCTTCCAAGGTGAACAAGATCTACGTGATGGTGAACAATGCCAATACCGGCATCACCGGTCTCCCCAGCACCCCCACCCTGGGCGGTAACACTACCGGCAGCACCACGACCACGAATCCCGCTGGCGCTTACTGGGTTAGCACCGGTAATGGCACCGGCTACTGGGTGTACCCCGCTCCCGGCAGCACCACTACCACCATTCCCACCTACTATTACTACGGCACCAACCCCAAGACCGGCGATACCGCCAAGATCGAGGTTGCCGCTGCTGTGATGGTTCTTGCAGCCGCCGCACTGGTCACCATGATGGCACTGCGCAAGAAGAAAGTCTAATTCCATCTCCCCATTTTTGCCCCGGCTTCGGCCGGGGTGAAATTTTTTTAGTCCGGGATTTCGCTCTTGCTATTGGGGGAAAATTGGAGTATAATGTGCAACGATATTTGTAGAATAAAAGCGGAAAGGGCGAGGGGATCAGTATGATGAAAATTGGTTTTGACAATGACAAATACTTGCAGATGCAGTCTGCGCACATCAAGGAGCGCATTGCCCAATTTGGCGGGAAATTGTATCTGGAATTCGGCGGCAAACTCTACGATGACAATCATGCCTCCCGGGTACTCCCCGGCTTCCAGCCGGACAGCAAACTGCGGATGCTGTTGCAGCTGAAAGACCAGGTGGAGATGGTCATCGCCATCAATGCCGATGACATTGAGAAGAATAAGATTCGTGGGGACCTGGGCATCACCTATGACCGGGACGTGATCCGCCTGATCGGCATATTCCGGGATTTTGGCTTGTATGTATCCAGTGTTGTTCTGACCCGTTTCCACGGCCAGAGCCTTGCCACCGCTTTCCAGTCCCGGTTGGAGGGGATGGGTATCCGGGTCTATCACCATTACAGCATCGATGGCTACCCCGGTAATACGGCATACGTGGTCAGCGAAGAGGGGTTTGGCAAGAATGATTATATCGAAACCACCCGCTCCCTGGTGGTGGTCACCGCTCCCGGCCCCGGCAGCGGGAAGCTGGCCACCTGCCTGAGCCAGGTGTATCACGAGAATCAGCGGGGCATCCAGGCTGGCTATGCCAAATTCGAGACGTTCCCCATCTGGAATATCCCCCTGAACCATCCGGTGAATCTGGCCTACGAGGCGGCTACGGCGGATTTGAACGATG
>CAZVMK010000048.1:0-9504 GCA_964628315.1 uncultured Oscillospiraceae bacterium | reverse complement strand
GGCGGCTTTTTGTTTTTACTGTTCGTCCGTTACTTCGGAATTCTGTTCGGTGTCGCAGGTATTTTCCCACTCAGTTTCGCCGGTATTCTCCTGTTCATCCTCATGACTGCACACATCATCCTGGTCACAGGGCACCGCCTCGGCCTCCTGTTGGCGTGCCGCCACCAGATTGACCTGGAGCTTGGCAGGGTCATGCTTTCGGAACGCCATATACAGCAACACGCCCACGGCGGCAAAGCAACTGACAGCCGCCAGCATCTGGCTGACACGGAACGTTCCCCAATAAAGGCTGTCTGTGCGCAGTCCCTCGATAAAAGTCCGTCCCAGTCCGTACCATGCGGCATAGCCCAGTGCGATCTGTCCATCGTACTGCCGCTTTTTCGACAGGAAATGCAGCAGCACAAAGCCGGCCAGATTCCACAAAGACTCATACAGGAACGTGGGATGGTGCCATTCCCAGCCGCTGCTTGTCAGCAAGCCCATGGCAAAGAACGCATCCTCGGAGATCTCCGAGCCAAAGGCCTCCCGATTGAAGAAATTGCCCCAGCGGCCGATCAGCTGGCCGATCAGCAGTCCAAGCACCACCAGGTCCATGACCGCACCGAATTTGATCTTCTTCACCTTGCAAAAAACCAGCACACCGATGACCGCACCGATGACACCGCCATAAATGGCCAATCCTCCATTCCAGATATACAAAATAGAAATGGGGTTATCTTTATAGCTATCCCACTGGAAGATGCAATAGTACAGTCGGGCACAGAGAATGGCGAAAGGCACAATGCACAGCACGCCATCGGTCAAATCATCGGAGGTAAATCCGAACTCTTTGCACCGTTTACAGCCGTAAAGTACCGCCAGCAGCAAGCCGCAGGCAATGATGATGCCGTAAAAATGGATGCTGAAGCTTCCGATTTCAATGGAACGCGGTGGGTTCATCTCGATTCCGAAAAGGGAAATTTTTGTGTAACTCATTTTGTTTTTTCCTCCTTGAACGGATATATAACAGACAGGCTACAGGCTTCTTCCCTGACTGTCTGGACTATAAACTCTCGGATCTCCTCGGCGCAGATCCCGTCATAAGCCTGCGGGAAGCGGAAATAATCAAAATCCGACATATGATATGCACAAATGCGGAAACAGGTGGCATCGAAACTATCCAGATCCCGAATGCGCCGTCCCATGGCACTGCGCTTCATCCGCAAAAACTCTTTTTCGTCAATACCCTCTCGGGCCAGTTTTTTCCCCTGTTCCAGGATGGCCTCCATGACCGCCTGGGGATCATCGCTGTCGCCGCTGCAGGAAAGCATGGCGCAGCCATCCACCGTGTCGAAGCCGCCTCCGAAAGAGGTATCGATCAGCCCCTGCTCATACAATCGCATATAAAGCTCCGAAGACTCTCCGAAAAGCGCCTCTGCCGCCAAATCGCCGACCAATTCCCGATGGATCGCCGCCTCCCCTTTTTCGGGGCAAGTGGCCTTGATGGCCATGGCGAATGTGGGCATCGCCACTTCCATGGACTGGGTCACAAGGGCCTGATGGCAACGCATAAGCTCCCGTGGCAGAGGTGCTTTTTCGCCCATGGGACGTTTTTCGTCACCCAGCACCTGCCGTGCCAGGCGGCACACCAGCTCCGCATCCACATCCCCCACGACACAAAGTGTCATGTTTTGGGGCGTGTAAAACGCACGGTGGCAAAGTTCCAGCAGTTGGGGCGTAATAGTGGCAATAGAGTCTACACTGCCCAAAATCGGCACACGGATGGGGTGCTTCTCATAAAGGGCCTCCATCAGATTTTCAAAAACTTTCCCCCCAGGCTCATCAGCGCTCATGCTGATCTCCTGGGCGATGATTCCCTGCTCCCGTGCCACGCTTTCGGCGGTAAAGTAGGGCGTTGACACAAATTCCAACAGCAGGCAGAGGGCTTTTTCGAAATTTTCCGTGCACGAAATGTGATAGGCGGTCATGTCATAACCGGTAAAGGCATTGACGTGTACGCCCAGAGCCGCAAACTCCGCAGTCACGTCCCGTTGGGGCAATTCAAACATTTTATGTTCCAGATAGTGGGCAATGCCCGCCGGAACACGGTAAGCCTTGCCCTCGAACGTAAATTCCGTATGGATAGAGCCGAAATCCACAGCAAAATAACAGAGTTTTTTTGTAAAATTCGGTTTTTTATTCACAAATACCTGCAATCCGTTGGGGAGCACCTGAGAATAGAGGGTTTCATCCAGCTGCGGATAATACTGTTTATTCATGGTCATCCCCCTTTAGCAAGAAACTACTGTGGTAGCTGATCGTATTTGCCGCCGCAACCACATCCGCCACCGTGACCCGACGAATTTCATCGGCATAGACCTGAGGACTGCGGTTCAGGCCGCTGATGGCGGTGGTAGAAAAGTAGCTTTCCATGGCACCTGGGCTGTCATAGATCGCCTGAAGTCCCGACAGCACCGCCTCTTTGGCGGCATCCAGCTCCTGCTGGGATACCCATCCCTGTTGGCAGGCTCTCAGCTGTTCCAGAATTGCCTCTTTCGCCATTGGGGCACAAGCCGTATCAACGCCGGCAAACACGGTCATCAGTCCCTTGGAGCCATAGTAGCTTGAGCCAATGGCATAGCACAGAGAGCGCTTTTCCCGAACATCCATGAACAGTTTTGATATCTGTCCCGAACCGAAGATGGTATTGCACAACTGCACGGCCGCAAAACGGGGATCGGCATAGGTAACGGGTGTCACAAATCCCATGGCCAGTTTCGCCTGAGATATCTCCTCCGTCTCCGTCCGATGGCTTTTTCCCGCAGGGACGAACCGTGTCTGAGGCGGCAACGGTATCACACTGCGTTCCGTTTTTTCAAACAGCGGTTTTACCAGTGCCGCCACCTGCTCGGCATCCGCAGAGCCGACATAAAAAATCTCTACAGGACTCTCTTTCAGCACTTTTTCATAGTGGGCATAGGCGGACTGGGGGGTGATCCGGCGCACATCGGATATCTGACCCAATCGGGGCACCGCAAAGGAGTCCCCCTTGCACATATTGCGCAGTAATTTGCCGGAAGCATAGGCCTGTTTATCGTTGCGTTGGGCTTCCAGTGCCGAAATCAGATTTTTCTTTTCTCCGGTCACAAATTCTTTGCAAAAAACACCTTTTTCTTTCAAGGGGTGCAACAGCAACTGCCCCAGAAATTCCACCATGGGTTCCAGTACCCGATCCCCCTCCATGGCAAATCGGTCTTCCACAAATCTGCACCCCAGCCCCACCATTTCATAGTCACCCACACGGCGGACCTGGGCCCCGACGGATGCGCCGTACAGATCATCCAATCGTGCGGTGATCTGCCGAAGATCGGGGGCTTCTTCACAGCCGCGCAACAAAATTTCGGGAAAAAGGGCATTCAGCGCCGCTTCCTCTCGTGCCATGGGGCGTAAAAATTGCACACTCAGCACACCCTGCTTGAAACGATCGGTGGAGATGGTGCGTAGGGTAATGCCGGAAAAAAGTTCAAGGGTTTGGTACATGGACAGCTCCTTAAAAATGGTTCAAATCTTGTTTCATTATACAACAAGCCATCGAAAATAGCAATCTCTAAAAAATTACAGCTTTTCAGTTGCCAGATGGGAATTTTTGCGTTACAATAGAGAATAGAAAATTATTGCACATACAGCAAGGAGGACAATATGGCCTGGCTTGAGATCACCCTTTCCACCCGTTGCGGTGCCATGGAAGATGCTGCCGCTGCCCTGACTGCCGGCGGTTTTTCCGATCTTGTCATGGAAGATCAGCAGGAATTTGAAACATTTTTGGAAGAAAATCGTCAGTATTGGGACTATATCGACGAAAATCTCCAAAATAAATTACA
Organism: uncultured Oscillospiraceae bacterium; assembly: GCA_964628315.1. GTDB lineage: Bacteria > Bacillota > Clostridia > Oscillospirales > Oscillospiraceae > Faecousia. The sequence goes on along the minus strand of CAZVMK010000048.1, from coordinate 5,644 downwards.
GGGGTTATCCCGTATCAAACTCTATCTGGAGGAAACGGACACCGCCGGAATGTCCGATTTGAAAGCATTGGTAGAGAAAATGCGGCACAATGCCGATTACGGTCCGCTGGAAATGACCGTTGCCCCTCTGCCGGAGACCGACTGGTCCGAAAGCTGGAAGCAGAACTACCCTCCCCAGCCCATCGGTGAAAATCTGACGGTATTGCCCTATTGGCTGGCAGACCACGATGACAGCGGTCGTATTCCCATCATCCTCGATCCTGGCCTGACCTTCGGCACCGGTGCCCATGCTTCCACCCAAATGGTCATGGAAGCCATGGAAAAGACCGTCCGTCCCGATTCCCATTGTCTGGATCTGGGCAGTGGAAGCGGAATTCTCTCCATTGCCGCCCTGCGGCTGGGTGCAAGCGCCGCTGTCGGCGTGGATATCGACCCCAAGGCCGAAGATATCGCACGGGAAAACGCCGCCTACAACGGCTTCCGTGCCCCCGCTTTCACTGCACTTACCGGAAACGTCATCGGCGACAAAAAGATGATGCAGCTGCTCTCTCAGCAGCAGTATGATCTGGTTCTTGTCAACATCGTGGCCGATGTGATCATCGGTCTTGCCCCCGTGCTCCCCCATTTTCTGGGAGAAAGCACCCATCTCATCTGCTCCGGCATACTGGACGAACGGCTGGCCGATGTGACCGCCGCACTGGAGCGTGCAGGCATTGCCGTCACCGCCGTTCATGCCAGAGACTGCTGGCGCTGTGTGGAAGGAAAAAGGAGATAACCATGAACATTTCCTACCGTAGCAGACAAAATATCCACCACTTCTTCTCTGTTGCCCTGACGGTCATCGTCATTGCCGTACTGGTAATGCTGTGCCTGCTGGTATGGCTGCAACGGTTCATCGTCTACACCGACGATGGCGTGGTGCTGGATTTTGACCGAAGCAAGGATTTTGGCCAGAGCCAGTTGCCAGAGGGCGAAAAGAGTCCGGTTTCCGTCACCATCAACTACAGCGATACGCCCTATCAGGAGGGTCTGTCCCAACTGAACGGCTATTACATTGAAAGCAGCGACCTGATGAAGATGAAAAACGACTCTCAGGCTCTTCAAAATCTGCTGAACAAGTTGTCGCAACTGCCGGCCGGTACACCGGTCATGCTGGATGTAAAGGGCTACCGCGGCTACTTCTATTACTCCACCAATGTGGGCAAAAACACCTCCAGCAGCTACAATATCAGCCAAATGGATACGCTCATCCGCTGGCTGGCCGACAGCGATCTGTATGTGATCGCACGGATGTCCTCCCTGCGAGATTTTGACACGGTCTATCAGGATAATTCCTGCGGTTTGAAGAAAACTTCCGGCATCACTTATTACGATCAGGGCGATTACGGCATGGGCTATTGGCTGGATCCCACCAATGCCACCGTCCAGAATTTTTTGATCGATGTGATTAATGAGCTGAAGAATAAAGGCTTCAATGAAGTGGTACTGCAAAACTTCCGCTTTCCGGACAGCGATGATTTGGCATTCCAGGGTGACCGCAACGAAGCACTGCAACAATGCGCCCAAAAGTTGCTCAGTTCCTGCGCTACCAAAGATTTTGCCATTTCTTTCTCCGCAAGCGACCCTGAATTTCAGTTACCGGAGGGACGTTGTCGCCTGTATCTGGAGGACATTTCCGCAGAAAATGCGCAAAGCGCATGGAATGCGGCCACCGTGGAAGAAAAACGGCGTTATCTGGTGTTCATTGCCCCCAGTGGCGACACCAGATATGACATTGAAAACGGAATTCTCCGCCCCCTGCAATAATAAAAAGAAACGGAACGGAATAAAATATGTATTTGCTCCTGCTATCCTTGATCTATCTGGCTTTTATCAGCCTCGGCCTGCCTGACTCCCTGCTGGGTTCCGCCTGGCCCACCATTTACCCTGCCATGAATGTCGACATCAGCGCCATGGGTTTGATCACCATGACCATTTCCGGCTCTACCATTCTGTCCAGCCTGTTTTCCGAGCGACTGGTCAACCGTTTCGGCACCAGAGTCGTTGTAGTCGTCAGCGTTCTGTTGACCGCCATCGCCCTCTTCGGTTTTTCCACCGTCACGGCGTTCTGGATGTTTCTGTTGTGGGCCATCCCCTATGGCCTGGGTGCAGGCGCCATCGATGCCGCACTGAACAACTATGTTGCCCTGCACTACAACGCCCGTCACATGAGCTGGCTCCACTGTTTCTGGGGTGTCGGCACCATCATCAGTCCCTCCATCATGTCCTACGCCCTGTCCACCGGTTCCTGGGCGCTGGGTTACCGCGCAGTGGGAATTTTGCAGTTGATCATTGCAGTGATTTTGATCGTGACCCTGCCTGTATGGAGCATTCACAAAAAGTCCGCCGTGGAGCAGGAGAAAACCAAACCGTTAGGCATCCGCGGTGCTCTCAAGATCTCCGGTGTTGCCCCCATGCTTCTGGGCTTTTTCTGCTACTGTGCTACGGAAAGCACCGTCATGCAGTGGGCCAGTTCCTATCTGGTGCAGGTGCGCCATATCAGTGCCGAGACCGCCGCTGCACTGGGAGGCCTCTTCTATCTGGGTATGACCACCGGACGTCTGCTCTCCGGTTTCCTGACCAATCGGCTGGGTGATCGAAAAATGATTCGCTACGGCGCCTGTATCGCCCTATTCGGCGTAGCACTGATGGCATTGCCCGTCAATTCGGATCTGTTGCAATACGCCGGATTTATCATTGCCGGATTGGGCTGCGCCCCCATCTACCCCTCCATCATCCATGCCACGCCCGCTACCTTCGGCGCAAGAAATTCCCAGGCCATCATTGGCATACAAATGGCCTTTGCGTATATAGGCTCCACTTTCATGCCGCCACTGTTCGGTCTGCTGGCCCAGTACATTTCCATGCAACTGTTGCCGCTGTATCTGGCAATTTTCCTGTGTGGTATGCTGTTCCTGCTGCAACGATCCTACCGCAAAGCGGAAAGCGCTGTTTAAAAATATCATCTAAACGCGAATGCCACGGTCCCCCGTGGCATTCATATTTTCTTCCATCTAATAAAATTCCCCTAACAAGCAAGAAGGCGTGGTGCAATGCACCACGCCTTGATTTTATTCTTCTTCCAGGAGCACGCCCAGTTTCTCAAACTTGGTGCCGGAAGTTGCCGCATAAATGCACAGGGAATCATCTTCATCCAGCATATAGTAGGTGCAATCAGCGCACACCTCGATCTTGCCATCGGTAAAGTCGTCCACGACAGTCGTCACCTTTCCGGTGCCCTTTACCGCATACAGGGTATCCTCAAAGGTATAGAGCGCATAACCGTCCTGGGTGACATACAGGCTGTCGGCCGTCTCTGCGATCTGCTTAACGGTACCGTTGCCCTTGCAATAGTACAGCACATCGTCCTCATCCACGAAGTAGATGCCGGAGCCATCTGCTACCACCTTGAACTGTGCTACGCCATCGGCCAGCTGAACGCTCTGGGCACCGGCCTCTGCGCCGATGGAGAACAATCTGTCGTTTTTCATATAGAAAACGTTCTCGCCGTCAGCGCCTATCTGCACATTGGTCACTTTGCTGACCAGTGTACCGGTGTTCCACTTGCTGTCTACATAGACCAGTTTTACGTACTCTTCATCTGCTTTTGCAGTGGAATAAACCATATCGGAAATGCTGTCGACACCCAAAATCACCAGATCATCTCTGGTATAGGTCTGTGCGTTTTCAGGCAGAACGGGCACCAACAGATCTGCGCCGCTCAGGTCGTGCTTTTCGTCACTGAGCTCTTTCTTTTCCGCAGCATACCACTTGTAGTCGCTCTTGCCCTTTGCCTGGAAGATCAACTGGCTGTGGTCTTTATTGGTGTAGAACAAAGCCTTATTGGCAGAACCGGTCTGTGTCGTGGTCTGGTCATTCTGATTTTTGTCGGAACCGCTGTACTTCACATCAACAGCCACAACACCGACTACACCTTTCATATTCCGCAGGAACAGGCAGGTCTCGCCGTCTTCATTTTCTTCAATGGTGTAGATGTACTTGCCGTCATCGGAAACGGAGATGACCGTCACGTCCTCATCCATCTCCATGGCATTATCGCCGCTGATCACGCGAGTGATCCCGTCCATGTCCACATAGGCAACGGTCTTTCCGTCGGGAGAAATGGTCTGGATGCGCTCCACATCGGAAGCGATCTTCTCTGCAGTCATTTTGCCCACTGTGTAGGCATACAGTTCTTCCTCCAGCACATAGGTCACTACCTTGCCGCTTTCGGCCATAACGAACTGTGTTACATTTTCCGTCACTGTATACACGTTGCTACCGGACAGAATGTAAACTACCTCGTCCTCATCCTCCTGAACAGTGAAGCAAACGACCTTACCATCCATGGAAGCGTCCCACTTCACGATGCCGTCGGCATCCATGCGGCTGTCGATCTTCTCTCCGCCGGCCAGGAAGTAGATGGTCTCATCATCGAACATCACAGGCTTTGCCGCACGATCTATCAGGCTGAACTTTTCACCGGAAAGCATACCTGGCAGGATCATCATTGCTACGATGACGACCACCAGCACCACCGCCACAATGGCCAGGGGCAAAATCAGCTTTCTGCCGGAAAAGGATTTCTTTTCGGAACGTCTGGTTCTCTGGGTTTCATTTTCAGTGCCTTCATTTGCACGTCTCATTTTTGTGTCCTCCTATCCTGTTGGCCACCCGAACAGGTGGCACTCCATCCATATCATACCACAATCAGCAAAGATGTGTCAATCAGAAAACGACAGATTTTCTGCATTATTTCCATATTTCCGCATTTCTTTTGCCTCAAACGGCAAAAAGCGACCCTCTCACCATGGAGAGGGTCGCCCGAAAAATGCAATTAGTCTTCGTCGTTCTTGGCATCGGCAATGATTTTTGCCTGATTTGCCTTGGGAACTTCCTCATAGCGAACAAAGCTCAGCGTGAAGCTGCCGCGCGCCTGGGTCATTGCACGCAGGTCGATGGCATAAGTGCCCATTTCGGCCATGGGGACTTCGGCTTCAATGACGGTATCGCCGTCAGCATTGGGGCTCATGCCCATGGGACGGCCGCGGCGCTTGCTCAAATCGCCCATCACATCGCCCACGTAAGCCTCCGGCACGGTAACAGCCAGGGCACCGATGGGCTCCAAAATGGTGGGATTTGCCTTGGGCATTGCTTCCTTATAAGCCAGGATAGCTGCCAGCTTAAATGCCATTTCGTTGGAGTCAACGGGGTGATAGGAGCCATCGTAGAGGGTGGCTTTCATGTTGACCACGGGATAGCCGGCCAGAGGTCCTCTCAAAACAGCCTCCTGCACGCCCTTTTCAACTGCGGGGTTGAAGTTCTTCGGCACGGCACCGCCGACCACGGCCACGTCGAAAATCAGCTCGTCCTGTTCTTCCTGGGGCTCAAAGCGGATCCATACGTCACCGAACTGGCCGCTACCGCCGGTCTGCTTCTTATGACGGCCGTGGGCTTCCACCTTCGTCTTGATCTTTTCACGATAAGCGACCTTGGCAGGCTCCAGGTTGGCATCCACACCGAAGCGGGTCTTCAACTTACTCAGCAGCACATCCAGCTGCTGATCGCCGGTGCCGGAGAGCACCATCTGGCGGGTCTCGGCATT
>CAZVMK010000047.1:0-9652 GCA_964628315.1 uncultured Oscillospiraceae bacterium | reverse complement strand
CTGGTTCGCCACAAGCTGGTGGACGTTCTGGGTTGCGCCGGCAAGGCCTGATTTTAACCACAAAAATCCTCCCGAATTTCGGGAGGATTTTCCTTTATTCTCCTTTCCAACCTATGGTTGGAAAAAGTTTTTTTCAAATTCAACCGCTGATTGGTTGCATTTTCCGAACTTTTCAGGTAATTTATAGGTGTGATCACAAAAAATTCGAAATCGGAGATGTATTATAATGACCATCGGAAATATCATTGCCAACCTGCGCAAAGAAAAGAATATGACCCAGGAAGTCCTGGCCAATGCCCTGGGTGTGACCAACCAGGCCGTCAGCAAATGGGAGGCTAACCAGAGCTGTCCTGACATTACTCTTCTGCCCACTATCGCTGACCTGTTCGGTGTGTCAATCGATTACCTTTTTGGTCGTACCGAACAAGCTGTTCCCACAGGAAATGTCCTCCCTTGGGAGAACGACGACACCCTTCGCATCGTTGTCTTTCAAGGACACACCCATTTGAAAAACTATAAAAATGCGGACGAGATCCATGTCCGCATGTCTGATGCCGTGGTACAGAATGTGGAATGTGCGGCCTCTTTGACCATTGACGGAAATGTTTATCTCAACGCCACCGCAGGAGGCAACCTGACCTGCGATGATGTTATGGGCAGTGTCCAGGCAAATGGGAGTGTGGCTTGCGACGAAGTACACGGCAGTGTCCACTCCGGTGGCAGTACCACCTGTGACGACGTTGGTGGAAATGTCAACGCCGGAGGCAGTGTCAACTGCAACGACATCACTGGAAACGTCAACGCCGGAGGCAGTGTCAACTGCGACAATATCGAAGGCAGTGTTACCGGCAGCACCATCAACAATGACAAAAAACATACAATTGAACTGAAAAATGGCGCAGTCCGTATCGATATCGAATAAGTAAAAACCAGAGCAGGGGCACTTCCCTGCTCTGGCACTATTGTAGATATCATTTATTCTTCTGTATGCTTTTTCAGCAGCCGATCGATCACCGGAATGGTCACCGTCTCCTGCCGCAAGGCCTTCCACGCCAGCATAACGAACACGATGGTTTTCAAAATAGCCAACAGGATCGTAAGTACATTGATAAACTGTTGGTAAAACGCAGGTGTATCCAGGTAACCGCCAAACATCAGCACAAAGCTCTGGATAAAACCGAACGCCTCGGGGATCAGGCCGATCAGCGCAGAAAGCAGGCCAAATCCAACCAAAACAGCCACCGCCTTGATCGCCGACTCTTTCAGCCATCGATTTTCCTCTCGCAAAAGAATATATCCGGCAGCCAGAATTGCCGCCACATACCCTCCCACCAGACTGATGAGAAACATCAAAGCGCCCATCAGACCGACAGAAATACCCAGTTTTGTTTTTTCCATATCAATTTGCTCCTTTCATCGACTGTTCCGGTAAAATACCTAAAACAACATAAGTCTTTGCAACTTTTTCAAAAAAGGGTCAGATAAAATATCTGACCCTTCATTGTTTAATCTTCCACCCTGCGAATATTGGCACCCAATGCCGACAGTTTTTCAACAAGGTTTTCATATCCACGTTCAATATAGTGGATATTCTCCACTCTGGTGGTCCCCTCTGCCACAAGTCCGGCAATGACCAGCGCCGCACCTGCTCGCAGATCACGGGCAATGACCGTACTGCCTTTCAGTTTTTCACGGCCGTTGATGGTAGCCGTTTTACCGTTGACTTCGATTTTAGCGCCCATGCTTTCCAGCTCCGCACAGTAACCGAAGAAACGGGTCTCATAAACACTTTCCGTCAGGCGGCTGATACCGTCCGCCAAAGTCATACACACGCAGATCTGCGCCTGCATATCCGTGGGAAATCCTGGATAAGGACGGGTTTTGACCGTAGTTGCATAGAGGCGCTGGTTATTGCTGATGCGGATGGCATCGTCAAATTCCTCAATTTCTGCGCCCATTTCCTCCAGCTTGATGGTGATACATTCCATGTGCTTCGGGATAACATTTTTCACCAGAACATCGCCGCCGGTCAAGACCGCCGCGGCCATGTAGGTACCCGCTTCGATCTGGTCGGGAATAATGGCGTAGGTACCGCCCTGCAATTTATCAACGCCGCGGATCTTCACCGTATCCGTACCGGCGCCCAGAACGTTTGCTCCCATCGTATTGAGGTAGTTGGCCAAGTCAACGATGTGGGGCTCTTTCGCCGCATTTTCAATAACGGTCAAGCCAGGAAGCAATACTGCCGCCATCATAATGTTAGCCGTTGCACCGACGGAAGCCATATCCAGGCTCACACGGTTGCCCTGCAAACCGTCTTTTCCAGGCTCCATTTCCACATACTTTTCGGTTTCTTCCACCTTTGCGCCCAAAGCGCGGAAGCCCTTGATATGCTGGTCAATGGGGCGACTGGCGAAACTGCATCCGCCAGGCAAAGCCACGTGACAATGTCCCCGACGGCCCAGCAAAGAGCCCATCAGGTAGTAGCTGGCGCGCATTTTCTTTACCAACGCAACATCCGGTTCAACATCATATATCACCCTGCTGTCGATTTCAACGACTCCAGGTTCGGGATAGGCGATTTGGGCACCCAGGCCCTCCAAAATCGCAAGCAGAATACGGACATCAGAAATGTCCGGAACGTTTTCAATACGGGAAACGCCATCCACCAGCAGGGATGCCGGAATAATGGCGACGGCAGCATTTTTGGCGCCGCTGATGGTAACTTCGCCCCGTAGGGGATTACCACCGACGATCTCATATCTTGCCAAGGGTGGATCACTCCTTGTTAACAGCAATTTTACAATTTAACTATACCACAAATCAGAACTCATGTAAAGTATTATTTCCGTTTTTCAGCGGTATAACCTGCATTTTACCTCCGCAATCCCTTTGGATAGTGGTTTTTAATTACACGGCCATCCCCTTTTCCCCAACCAATGGAGTATCCATCCACCTGCACCAGGCACCAACCCTTTACATTTCCCTCCACTGTCTCGCCATGGAGATAGCGGCGAATTTCAGCGCTGTCAAAGGGGAATGAAACACAACGCTCGCAGTCTTTCAGCCACAGCGCCAGTGCATGAGCCGGCTCGAACCGATCTTTTTTGATTTCGCCCAGTTCCAAACCGCTGCGAAGAACTTTTATTCCGTTCAGGTCAGGAAGCTCCGGCGGTGCCCAATAAAGGCTTGTTCCAAACAGCACCGGCTTGCCCTCCGGCAAGGAAATACGCTGTTCTTTCGCAAAATCCAGCCACTGCTTCGGCAGTTTCTCACCAACACAGGATTTTTGCTGTGCAGGCTTTTCTCCGTTTTTTCGCAGAACGGCCAAAAAATGTCCTTCGCCCAGCAGTTTGTGGGGCCACAGGCGGAAAGTAGAGTTTTCTCCAGGTACGAACCAGGGCGCATCCACCTTTTCCGGTGTAAACTCCGGATGCGTCTGCAAAAAAGCGGCTACGACCTGCTCATTTTCCTCCGGCGCAAAGGTACAGGTCGAATATACCAACCGACCGCCGCACCGCAGCAACCGAGCTGCCGATTCCAGAATTTCCAGCTGACGTTCGGCGCACATTTCTACCGTTTGCTGGCTCCAATCCGTAACAGCCGCTTCCTCTTTGCGGAACATTCCCTCGCCGGAGCAGGGAGCATCGACCAATACACGGTCAAAAAAATCAGGCAATTTTTCCGCCAGACGGCTGGGCCGTTCATTGGTCACCAGCCCATTGGCAATGCCCAGTCGCTCCACGTTTCGCGACAGGATCTTCGCACGGGTGGGATGGATCTCGTTACAAAGCAGCATTCCCTTCCCCTGCAAATAACCGGCGATCTGGGTCGATTTTCCTCCTGGGGCGGCGCACAGGTCGCACACCCGTTCCCCTGGCTGCACATTCAGCATGGCAACGGGTGCCATGGCGCTGGCCTCCTGAAGATAGTATACGCCGGCCTCATGATAGGGGTGCAGCCCAGGTCTGGCCTTGGGATCATAGTAAAAGCCCTGCTTTTCCCACGGTACAGGCTCCCCGACAAAAGGAAGCTCCGGCCGCTCCCCTTTCAGCGGATTAAACCGCAACGCAACTGCACGGGGGCGTTCCAAACTGCTCAGAAATTCGGGATATTCTGCCCCCAGTTGGTTTTTTATTCGATTTAGAAACGCTTCCGGTAGCATAATATCCCTCTCTTTAAACTACAATTTATTATGGTTTATCCTATCAACGGTCAATCCACATCGAACTCATAACCAAATACATGTCTTCCGTCGATAAAATTGCCGAACAGGTATTTGGTGCTGGCAGACTCTGTCATAATATAGACCCGTCCGTCACGGATGACCAGTTCCTCGGACATGGGAGGAGCCTTGACGGAGTCCAGCAGATTGGCGCTGTCCAGATAGTACAGGGGCACATTGTTTTCGCCGATGGTGCCCACACGCTCATCCATTTCATAGAACCACAAAATCGAGGAACTCAGGCCCCAGGAAGTGGACAGAATGATATTTCCGCCCTCCGTGATGGCAATGCCCTGGACCTGATCTCTGACAGACAACGCAGCCACCGGCGTATCCTCAACACCGAGGTTTGCCTCTTCGTTGATTTTGTACACCCAAATGATCGCCGTATTCTCATCTCCGGCGGGGGTAGTCACGTGCTGGTAGGCCTCTGTTTCATAGCTTTCGGCTCTGTAGAAAGAACCTGTCAGCAGATAGCCGTTTTCAACGGTGCAGAAGCTGCTTCGATCTTCAACGGGGACCCTGCCCTTGGACAGGACCTGACCACCGTTCAACACATCTTTCAGGGAAAAAACAACCAGGCTGTTCTCATCGCCGCTGACGTACACATTGTCACCGCTGACGGCAACACCGCCACAGTGGCCGGTATAGGGCTGCTGCGCATCCATCATCAGCTCAACGCTCAAGCTTTTGCCATCCTCATCGACTACGTAAAGACGGGATGCCTCAGTGCTATCTTTCATATAGCCGCTGACCAAATACACCTGCTCTGCTTCCAGATAAACAAAGCCCTGGGGAATGAAGTCGTCATTCAGGCCTGGGATGGTCATGCCCCGCTGGGCGTTCTTGTAAAAGTCATGATAGTAAATTTTTGACCCGAAGAATACGCCAAGTGACAAAACCAGAACGGCACACAGAACGATGGCTAAAATACGAAGGATGATTTTTGTTATTTTTTTCATAAGGACCTTCCTTTCTTTTTGCCATATCATAGCAGAAAAGTTGCTGTATGTCCAGTCAAAACTTTCCATTTGACAGAACAGTTTTTCGGTAATATTGTACAGATAGCACAGATTACAGTGTTGATTTTCAACGGTGCCTGTGTTATACTTTGAGTGTTCAGAGTCTCTACCGAAAGGTTGTGAAAAAATGTATCAAATCCAATCGCTATTCGATTTAAGCCATACCATCGGCGCCTCTTATCTACAGCAATTTCGCTATCCATGGGAAGCCCTTGGCAATATAAAAGACTGCATCCTGCAGTTGGGCAGCACCCTGCCCAGTGACGAATACACCGAACTCTACCCCCAGGTATGGGTCCACAAAACCGCAAAAGTTTATCCCTCAGCCTGGCTGGGCGCTCCCTGCATCATCGGTCCCGAAACGGAGGTGCGCCACGGCGCTTTCATCCGCGGTTCGGCATTGATCGGCAGTGGCTGTGTCGTGGGAAATTCCGTGGAACTGAAAAATGTCATCCTGTTCGACAAGGTGCAGGTCCCACATTACAATTATGTTGGCGACAGCATCCTGGGCTATAAAGCACACATGGGTGCCGGTTCTATCACTTCCAATGTCAAATCCGACAAGAGCCTTGTGGTCATTCACGGCGCCCAGGACATTGCAACAGGCCTGAAAAAAGTAGGCGCCATGATCGGAGACGGCGTTGAAGTGGGCTGTAACAGCGTTCTCAATCCTGGCACCATCATCGGCCGCAACTGCCAGATCTATCCGCTTTCTTCCGTCCGTGGCGTAATTGCCGAAAACAGCATTTATAAGTCCGGCGGCATCATCGTGCAAAAGGAGGCACAAAATGGGTAAATATTTCGGAACGGACGGCTTCCGCGGCGAAGCCAACGAAAATCTGACCGCCGATCACGCTTTCCGTGTCGGCCGTTTTCTGGGCTGGTACTATGGCGAGCTGAAGCGGCGCAATAACATTGAAATTCCGGCCAAAATCGTTATCGGCAAAGACACACGACGCTCCAGCTATATGTTTGAGTACGCACTGGCCGCCGGCATTACTGCCTCCGGTGCCGATGCCTACCTGCTCCATGTTACCACCACCCCTTCCGTGGCCTACGTGACCCGTACGGAAGATTTTGACTGCGGTGTGATGATCTCCGCCAGTCACAATCCCTATTACGACAACGGCATTAAGCTTATCAACGCTCAGGGCGAAAAAATGGACGAAGAGACCATTTCTTATGTGGAAAACTATCTGGATGGCCAACTGGAGCTGTTTGGTCAGCATTGGCCGGAGCTTCCCTACAGCAAGCGCGATGCCATCGGTCGCACCGTCGACCACGCCGCCGGCCGCAACCGCTATCTGGGATATCTAATCTCTCTGGGTATGTACTCCCTGAAAGGTGTAAAAATCGGTCTGGACTGTGCCAACGGCGCCGCCTGGAATTTGGCGCGACTGGTATTCGATGCACTGGGCGCAAAAACTTATGTCATCAATGCCGAGCCCGATGGCTTGAACATCAATCAAAACGCCGGTTCCACCCACATTGAGGTTTTGCAGAAATTCGTGGTAGACAATGGACTGGATGTCGGTTTTGCCTATGACGGCGATGCCGACCGTTGCTTGTGCGTAGATGAGCTGGGCAATGTGGTCACAGGCGATCATATCCTTTATATCCTGGCAAACTATATGCGCACCCGTGATCTGCTGGATAACAATACCGTTGTCACAACCGTTATGTCCAATTTTGGTCTCTATAAAGCCCTGGACGAGGTCGGGATCGGCTATGCCAAAACCGCCGTGGGCGATAAGTACGTGTATGAATATATGACCCAGAACAACTGCCGTTTAGGCGGCGAGCAAAGCGGCCATATCATCATTTCCAAATATGCCACCACCGGCGACGGCATTCTGACCAGTCTGAAGCTGATGGAAGTAATGGTGTCCAAAAAGAAAAAGCTCAGTGAACTGTGCCACGGGCTGACCGTTTATCCCCAGGTCCTGAAAAATGTTCGAGTCAAGGATAAACCTGCCGCGCAAAACGATCCGGCCGTACAGGCCGCCATTCAGGAAGTCGCCCAGCAGCTGGGCGACAGTGGCCGCATTCTTGTTCGGGAATCCGGCACAGAGCCGGTGATCCGTGTCATGGTAGAAGCCCCATCCAAGCAGCAGTGTCAGGCACTGGTCGATAGCGTAGTCGATGTGATCTGTGCGCAGGGACACAGCCGTGTTTAAATTTCGTTATTACAATGATAGAGGAGTATAAAAATATGTCTAACAAAGCCGTTTTCACCCCCAATGCCCCCGCCGCCATCGGTCCCTACTCTCAAGCCGTTGCCGCCGGAAATACCCTTTACGTGTCCGGTCAGCTGCCCATCGATCCTGCCACCGGTGCCTTTGCCGGAGAGGACATTGCCAGCCAAACCCGTCAGTCCCTGCTGAACCTGAAAGCCATTCTGGAGGCCAACGGTATGACCCTGGCCGATGTGGTCAAGACCACCGTTCTGCTGGCCGATATCGGCGAATTTGCAGCCATGAACGCCGTATACGGAGAGTTCTTTGCAGAACCCTTCCCTGCTCGCGCCGCTTTTCAGGTCGCCGCACTGCCTAAGGCAGCCCGTGTTGAAATTGAGGCTGTCGCCGTTAAGTAATTTTCGAGGCACACGCCAATGGCGTGTGCCTCAAATATCCTAAAACCGAAAAAGCAGGTCTTCTCCGACCTGCTTTACTTCTTTTTTTGAGAAAGATTGCGGCAACAGTCCCTACACACCAATTTCCCCTCATAGGATACCAAATCTTCGTATTTCCCGCAGAAAATACACCCTGGCGCAAATCGGCGCAGTATGACAGACTCATCTTTGATGACCATTTCCACATCCTGGCCACACTCCATGTCCAGCATCCGGCGCACTTCGACGGGAATAACGATTCTCCCGAGGCTGTCTATCCGTCGGATAAGTGAAATCTTTTCCATTTTCCCACCTCCCCAATTCCGATTATATGCGACAAAAGCAGGCGGGTCAATGTCGAAGAACCGACAGTTTCCGTCATATTTGGTAAAAGTTGGCTTCCTGTTTTTTGCTTTTTTCTTGTTTTATCTGATAATACTGGACTTTTTTCAAAGTCTATGCTAATATTTAAAATGCTTATTTTGCAATTATAAAAGAAAGCAGGTGTCGTCCCATGCTTCGTACCGTTCAGGATAAACTTCGCCCCTACTTGCGCTCTCCCTGGCTAATGTTGCCCATTTTTGTCGTTGCCGCCTTGATCGTCATTTTTCAGGTACCGATCCAGGGCACAGTCATTTTTGTTCTGCTGATCTGTCTGCTGCTGGTGTTGTCGGAAAATACCGCCATCACCCTGCTCCCGTTCTCATTGCTGTGTATGTTTGTATTGAAAGAATATAACAGCTTTGACCGCTTTATCAAGCTATGGTGGCTGGCCATCCCCGTCATTCCTTCTTTGCTGTATCACCTGATCGCTTTTCGGGAAAAACCGAAGAAAAATATTCTTCCCATGGGCATCGCCGCTGTCACCTTTGCCGTTACTCTCGGCGGACTGGGCACCATTTCAGCCGGCGAATATTTCACCGGTGCCAACCTGTATTACGTGGCCGGCCTGGGCATTGGTATGCTGTTTCTTCATTATCTGTTCAGCGCAAAGTTTCACGACCGCGAGGGCTTCGATCTGAAAGAGCATCTGTGCCTTGTCTTTTATCTGATTGGAATTTTCGGTGTGTTTATGCTGCTGCAGCATATCGCCGTCAACTGGGAGCTCATTTGGGAAACAAAGGAACTTCCCTATATCCAATGGAGCAATAACCTGTCCACATTCCTGATGATTTCCCTGCCCTTTGGCTTTTATTTCACCAGGAAGAACCCCTTGCACATGATCCCCACGCTGCTGATGATGGTCTGTATGCTGCTGTCCGGTTCCCGAGCACCGCTGATTTTCGGTGTGCTGGAATATGTGATCTGCGTTGGGGTCTTTACGGTGCTGGACCGAAAAAAATGGTATATCTATGTAGGGCCGTTGGTGATTGCCGCCGTGGTACTGCTGGTGCTCCACAAGCAGGTGATCGCCTATGTTTTGAAAGTCATGCACTCCTATGACGGGCTGGAAGACGAACCCCGATACAAAATGGCCCTGCGCTCCTGGCAGGAATTCAAGGCCAATCCCCTCTTTGGCAGTGGTCTCGGCTCCACCTCCCGACAGGACATCTATAATCCCAAGAAATTCGCCATGAACTGGTACCATTCGGCCCCGTTCCAGATTTTCGGAAGTCTGGGACTGGTGGGCATCGCCGCCTACTGCTTCCAGTGGTACACCCGTATTAAGGTATTTTTGAGCCGCCGGAGCCTGTTCGGATATACGGTGATGCTCAGTTTTGTAGGACTGTTCCTCATGTCCCTGGTCAACCCTGGTTTCTTCTGCCCCCTGCCCTATGAATTTTTTATGGTGCT
>CAZVMK010000046.1:0-9806 GCA_964628315.1 uncultured Oscillospiraceae bacterium | reverse complement strand
CCGTTATGCCTCACAGAGCTTGTAAGGCTTGCGGTACCTACAATGGCCGTCAGGTCCTGGCCGCCAAGGCTGACTAAGGCAGAAAAGCAAGAGGAAGGCAATTTGCCTTCCTCTTTTTTCTGTTTTTGGAAAGAATGAACAGGTTTTTGTTGCTTTTGTGAAAAATCTGTGGCATAATAAAAAAGATATATACACCTTGTGAAAGGAAGTGTTACCATGGCAAAACCCTTAGTGGCCATCGTCGGCCGCCCCAATGTGGGTAAGTCCATGCTTTTTAACAAATTGACGGGGCACCGCACCTCCATTGTGGAGGATACCCCTGGCGTGACCCGTGACCGTATTTACGGTGACTGTGAATGGTGTGGCCACCATTTCTCTCTGGTAGATACCGGCGGAATTGAACCCAATACCGAAAATGATATGCTGAAATTCATGCGCCGTCAGGCAGAGATCGGCATTGAACTGGCAGATTGCATTGTCATGGTGGTGGATGTCCAGACCGGTGTTACCGCAGCGGATCAGGATGTGGCGACCATGTTGCGCAAGTCCGGCAAGCCGGTGGCGGTGGCGGTCAACAAGTGCGACTCTATCGGACCTGTGAACTTGGCCGTGTATGAATTTTACGGACTGGGTATCGGAGATCTGTTTGAAGTGTCTGCACTCCATGGCCACGGTACCGGTGACTTGCTGGATTGGTGCGTGGAGCAGTTCCCTGAGGATTACGACAAGGAAGAAGATGAGGATATCATCAAAGTAGCCATCGTCGGTAAGCCCAATGTGGGCAAGTCCAGCCTGCTCAACCGCATTTTGGGCGAGGAACGGGTGATCGTATCCAATGTGGCAGGCACGACACGCGATGCCATCGATTCCTATTTCGAAAACGAAACCGGAAAATATTGCCTGATCGATACCGCGGGTATGCGCCGCAAGAGCAAAGTGGATGATGCCATTGAACGCTATTCCAATATGCGCTCTATCAGCGCCATTGAACGGGCGGACGTGTGTTTGATTTTGGTGGATGCCAACGATGGCGTGACCGATCAGGATACCAAAATTGCAGGCCTTGTCCACGAAGCCGGCAAAGCGGCTATTATTGTGGTCAACAAATGGGATGCGGTGGAAGATAAGGAAACCAATACCATGCGTGATAAGGAACTGGCGGTGAAGGATGGCCTGAGCTATATGACCTACGCACCGATCGTGTTCCTGTCTGCGCTGACCGGTCAGCGTGTGGACAAGTTGTTCCCCCTGATCCAAGAGGTCCATAAGCAAAACACCAGTCGTATCACGACCGGCGCCCTCAACTCCATTTTGGCAGAGGCCACCGCCCGTGTGCAACCTCCGTCCGACAAGGGCCGCCGCCTGAAGATCTACTATATGACCCAGGCAGGCACCAAACCGCCTCATTTCGTCATTTTCTGCAATGATGCAAGACTGTTCCATTTCTCCTACCAGCGTTATCTGGAAAATCAGATTCGGGAGGTATTTGGACTGAAAGGAACTCCTGTGCGTATTACCATTCGCCAGAAAGGCGACAAGGAGGACTAATCTCATGTGGTATCCACTGTTGATCGGATTGGTCAGCGGATATCTGCTGGGCAATCTGAACGGCGCTGTTTGCATTTCTACGCTAAAGGCAAAAGAGGACGTTCGGACCCATGGAAGCGGCAATGCCGGATTGACGAATTTTATCCGAAATTACGGGACGGGCAGTGCGATTTTGGTCATTGCCATCGATGCGATAAAGACTGCTCTGGCCTGCTTGCTGTGCGGTTTGCTGATGACTCCCTATGGCCTGACAACGGAGGGGCAAATGCTGGGCGGAATTGCGGTGACACTGGGTCACAATTTCCCTGCCACGCTGGGGTTCCACGGCGGCAAGGGAATCATGTGCGGCGCGGTGATCGCGTTGTGCATCGATTGGCGGATATGCCTGCTTTTGCTGGGAATATTTATCCTTGTGGTTGCACTGACCCGATATGTGTCGCTGGCTTCGCTGCTTGCTTCTGCAGCCTTTGGAGTATGCTTTGCGTTTTTATATCGGGATGTTCCCACTGTGGCGATCGGCGGCGCATTTTTGGGACTGTTGGCCATTTTTATGCACCGTAAAAATATTCTCAGATTGCTGAAAGGCACGGAGTCGAAATTGACTTTAAAGAGGAAATCGGTATGAAAATAGCAGTGATTGGAAGCGGTGCCTGGGGCACGGCGTTGGCTATCAGCTTGTGTAAAAACGGCCATGAGGTGAGCCTGTGGGTCCGCAACGCGCAAAAAGCCGAAGAAATGACGGCCAGCCGCATGAATCCCCGCCTGACAGGCGTGGAATTGCCGGAAGAACTGAATATCACGGCCCAGCTTGACTGCGCAGGGGATAAGGATATGGTCGTTATGGCCAGCCCTTCTTTCGCACTGCGAGAAGTCAGCCGTCAGGTCGCCCCTTATCTGGACGAAAGAACGGTGCTCGTGTCTGTTACCAAGGGCATTGAGCAGGAGACTTTGCTGCGAATGAGCCAGGTGGTGGAGCAGGAAACAGGTCGACCCGTTGTGGCACTGACCGGCCCCAGCCATGCCGAGGAAGTGGCGTTGGGGATCCCTACCGGCTGTGTGGCGGCCAGCCCCGACCAGAAAATGGCGGAGTTTGTGCAGGACGCGTTTATGTCCGATTATTTCCGCATTTACACCAGCCCCGACATTGTGGGCGCAGAACTGGGCGGTGCACTGAAAAATGTGATCGCCCTGTGTACGGGCGTTACCGATGGCCTGGGGCTGGGGGATAATACAAAGGCAATGCTGATGACCAGAGGCTTGACGGAAATGGGACGACTGGGCGTGTCTATGGGTGCCAACCGTGATACCTTTGCAGGCCTGGCCGGCGTGGGAGACCTGATCGTTACCTGTACATCGGTCCATTCCAGAAACCGCAAGAGCGGTGTGTTTATCGGCCAGGGGAAAAGTCCGGCCGATGCCATGGAGGCGGTGGGTGCCGTGGTCGAGGGCTATTATGCCACCAAATCTGCATGGACATTGAGCCAACGGCAAGGGGTGGATATGCCCATTGTAGCGGCGGCTTACGCCGTGCTGTATGAGGGCGCGACCGCGGAAGAAGCAGTGCAGATGCTATTGTCCCGTCAAAAAAGAGCCGAGCCGGAAGATGCCGGCTGGACATAAAACGACAGCCTGTTGCGCGCGCAACAGGCTGTTTGCTATTCGTATTTTTTAGCAACTGCAATGATGGGGATGAACAGGCCGAGCAGGGCAAAGATCAACAAGAAAGAACCGGCCAACGGATGCAACCAAGTCAGAAGAAAGTAAAGGGCAGGGCAGAGGGACAACCCGATGATAGACCAAAGCTGACCTGCGCGAACGATATGGGGCCAGTTTCTATTATTGTAGTAAATGCCTGGCAGATTGATACGCATGACACCGTCGGCCAAAGATGAAATTCGGTTTTCGTCGTAATATCGAGGAAGATATTCTCTGGAAAAGATGCAGAAGTAAATGCCGAAAGCGGCCATAAGTATCATCAACGTTACCAAAACCTGGGGAAGAAAAACGGTCGACCTACCGACCAGAATAAAGCCGATGATTTCCAGGCAACCTGCAAGGAAACTGCACAGCACCTGAATGCCTCGTTTGCGCCGGTCGGGACGATATTTTTTTCTTCAGTCATACCGATGACCTTTTTGACTACCTGCTCTGTTTGCTGTGTGTCCAGAGAAATGTTTTGCGGCAAACGCCGACATTCCAAAAGTTCTGTGACGGTTACACCTAAAATTTCCGATAGAGGCACCAGCAGCGCCACATCGGGGATGCTCAACCCACGTTCCCATTTGCTGACAGCCTTGTCAGATACGTATAATTTTTCGGCTAACTCTTTTTGCATCAGTCCTTTTTCTTTCCGAAGCTGGGAAAGAAATGCGCCGAATTTATCTTTGTCAATTTCAAACATTCTTTTCGCCTCCTGCCGATATGATACCATGTTAAGCGAAGCCATGGCAACCGACCAACGGTAGAGTGGGGACTTTTTACCGTTCTACCAACGGTTTACCTGAAAAATGGGCAACAAAAAACGGCATTGAAAAATCAATGCCGTAATTTATTTTGCAGGGAAATCAGACAGCACGCTCAACCTTGTTGGAACGCAGACATCTGGTACAAGCGTACACATGGCACGGGGTACCGTTGACAACGGCCTTGACCCGCTTGACATTGGGCTTGACAGCACGGTTGGAACGTCTGTGGGAGTGGGAAACCTTGATACCAAAGGTTACGCCCTTACCGCAAAAATCACACTTCGCCATTCGTTGCACCTCCCATCCAAATTCAAATCACGAAATGACACCTTTCGCAAGCGCTAGAATATGATACCAGAGATTGAGCAAAAATGCAAGCATTATTTTTACTTTTTTCTGAAAAATTTTCAAAAAATTGATTGCTATTCCTTTTCGGGACGGGTATAATGGTTGTGACACAAGAGAAAGAGGTGAGTTTATGGCCGATATTTACTCTTTGCCCCTGAAAACTCTGACAGAGGTATTTGATCTTCAGGTGGAATACGCTTCTTCCGATTTCAACAAAATCCGCTTGACCGAGGCGGACGTTGCCCGCCCTGGTTTGCTGTTGGCCGGTTTTTTCGACCATTTTGAGCCTCAGCGACTTCAGGTGCTGGGGAATGTGGAGATGAGCTACCTCAGCAAACTGCCGCTCCAACGGCAGGAAGAGATTTATGATAAACTGTTTGCGTTCAAAATTCCGGCGTTGCTGATCGCTCGGGGACTGGAACCCCACGAAAGCTGTGTTGCTATGGCGAAAAAGCACGATGTGACCCTGCTACGCAGCAAGGAGCCGACTTCTGCGATCCTGTCTGCTCTGATCGCTTATTTGCGCGATGAGCTGGCTCCCCGTATCACACGCCATGGCGTGCTGATCGAAGTTTACGGTGAGGGCATCTTGCTGACCGGCGAAAGCGGCATGGGTAAAAGTGAAACTGCTGTGGAACTGTTGAAGCGTGGCCACCGCCTGATTGCCGATGATGCGGTGGAAATTCGAAAAATTTCCGGCAATACGCTCATCGGAACGGCGCCGGAAGTTATCAGAAATTACATTGAATTACGGGGCATTGGCATTATCAACGTGGCAAGACTGTTTGGTATGGGCGCCGTCAAAGCGGAAAATGAGATCAACCTTGTGGTGAATATCGAACCATGGAACAGCAAGAGCGTTTATGACCGTCTGGGCGCAGATGAAACATATACGGAGCTCCTGGGCGTTAAGGTGCCGACTTACAATATTCCCATCACCCCTGGACGAAATCTGGCAGTGATTTTGGAAGTGGCGGCAATGAACAATCGTCAACGGAAGATGGGTTACAATGCTGCCATCGAATTGACGGAGCAGATCAATCAAAGCTTCGATGTGAATGCAGGAAATAATATATGAAAGAGTTAACGATCGGAACCAATGATGCAGGCCAGCGACTGGATCGTTTTTTGGCCAAGGCTGTGCCGCTGTTGCCTGCTTCGCTGGCACAAAAGTATATCAGGCTGAAAAGGATCAAGCTCAATGGCGGACGGGCACAGAGGGACAGCCGCCTGAATGCCGGAGATGTTTTACAGCTGTACATCAACGATGAGTTTTTTGATAAGCCACGGGAGGATAATGCCTATCTGACAGTGGCCACGCCGAAATTGAATATTGTATATGAGGATGACAATATCCTCCTGGTGGATAAACGGCCTGGTGTGGCAGTTCACCCCCATGACGGGGCGGAATATGGGCGTACCCTCATTGACCATATCCAATCCTATCTGTATCAGAAAAAGCAGTGGCAACCCCGAATGGAGAATGCGTTTACACCGGCACTGTGCAACCGCATCGACCGCAATACCGGCGGCATCGTGATCGCTGCAAAAACTGCGGAAGCGTTGCGTGTGATGAACCAGAAAATCAAGGACAGAGAACTGGATAAGCGATATCTGGCCATTGTGGAGGGAACCCCCAAGCCTCGGGAAGGGAGCCTGAAAGGCTACCTCTTTAAGGATGCCAAGAAAAACCGTGTTTTTGTTTCCGACAAGCCCCAACCTGGCAGTAAATCCTGCCAGACCAACTATAAAGTGCTGAGCTGCGCCAACGGCCTGTCGTTGGTCGAGTGCGAGCTGATCACGGGACGGACTCACCAGATTCGTGCCCAGTTTGCTCATGCGGGCCATCCCTTGTTGGGAGATGGGAAATACGGAAAACTGGATAAACGGTTCGACCGGAATTATCAGGCCCTCTATTCCTATAAGCTGACCTTTGATTTCACTACCGATGCCGAGGGATTGGGATATCTCAACGGCAAGAGCTTCCAGGTGGAAAAAGTGGACTTTGTGGAAGAATATTTTCCCGAATATCACATGGGAAGATAAGAATATGGGTGTAGAAATCATCGGCGTTTGTAGCGGATATTAGGACTTGTCCGCGGAACGAAAAACATTGAAAACTGAAAAAGCAGGCATGATTTCCGTCATGCCTGCTTTCGATATCGGCAGAGGCGATTGCCTCCACTTTTTATGTATCTTAGTGACTTTCCAGCCACTCGTTGACCTTGGCTTTTGCCAAACGCCGAATGTCTTCACCAGGGTAGGGGGAAGCATCGCCGCCACGGGTGTAAATAAAATACAGGCCACTGTCGTTTTGGAACAGGATCTCTTCGTAACCTGCGGCATCACCGTAAGCACCATGGATGCACTTTTTGATGAGCTTTCCGGTTTCAGAATCGTATTCCTTTTTGCAGATAATTTTCTTCATGGTTCTGACCTCCTTTCCCAAACAGTTGGGTTTGAAATTATTATACAATATTTCGGAAATAATGCAAGGTAAAATTCGGGTAAAAGCCTGTTTCTGAGGCAAATTTGTTCGAAGCGGTTAGATTTAAAATCCGATTTTATGAAAAAATCCGTCAAAATCAACAAAACCTTAGACGACTTTCTTTGAAATCGCCTATGGAAGACGATGACAATTCTTGCCTGTGGCGCTTTTGTATGCTAAAATATGTGAAAAGGAGTGGGTGACATGAAAGATATTTCTTTTTTTACCACGGATCATGGCGTGGCCAGCCTGATACTGGCTGAGATTCCTTATAAAGAGACGGCCTATATTCACATTCGAAGTTGCCAACGGGGAAAAATCAGCGAAATGCTGTCGGAATGTATCGCCTTTTGTCGAGCTTGCGGCGCAGAGAAAGTGTTTGCTACAGGCGACGAACAGCTACAAAATTTTCCGTTGCACTGCGTTGTTTGGGAAATGCGTGGAGCGTGCGGAAAAGGTGATGCCGCCAATTTGTGGCCGGTCACAGAAGAAACGCTGGAGCAGTGGCGGTCCATTGCCAACAGGCGATTAGTGGATGTTGATAACAGCGCCACGATAACTGCGGCCTATGGAAAAATGCTGCTGGAGCAGGGGGGCGCTTATTTCGTCCACGAAAACGGGGAATTGCTGGGAATCGGGTTGGTGCAGGATGATGTTTTGCGTCTGATCGCCACCTGTAAATACGGAATGGGGGATCGTGTCCTGGAGACTCTGCTTTCTCTATGTTCACAGGAACAAATGCGGCTGGAAGTCGCTTCCACCAACCAACGGGCGATTGACCTATACGAACGTTTCGGCTTTATAAAAACCGGCGAAAAGTCCAGGTGGTATCAGGTTTTATGAATATTTTGCAGATGTGCAGGAAAAATGCTTGACATCTGCATTGCGCTGTGTTATAATACCCCAGGTTTCAAGTGGAAACCCTTGACGGGAGGAAAGATATGGACGCATTTGAAATTATCCTGTTGTTTGATACCTACGGCGAAATGCTTACGGAAAAGCAACGTGAATATCTGGATATGCGTTACAATCAGGATATGTCCCTGGGTGAGATCGCCCAGGTGCAGGGCGTTAGCCGTCAGGCTGTGTTCGATAATCTTACCCGTACAGAGGCATTGCTGCACAGAATGGAAGACAACATTGGTTGTGTTCGACGGGATCGGGCAGCATCGGCAGCCTGCGACCGCATTGAGGCTGCACTGGCCGCTTTGGAGGACAGTGATGATCGGCAAAGTGCGGCGGCTGTTTGCCAGCTGAAGGCCGCCCTCGATTTACTAAAGGAGTAATTATGGCATTTGAAGGCTTAACCGAAAAAATTTCCGCTACCTTCAAAAGGCTCCGTGGCAAAGGCCGCTTGAAAGAGTCCGATGTCAAGGAGGCTATGCGTGAGATCCGCATGGCACTGCTGGAAGCGGATGTCAGCTATAAAGTATGCAAGGATTTTACCAAATCCGTTACGGAGCGCTGCGTAGGCACTGATGTTCTGGAGTCGTTGACTCCGGCGCAGATGATCGTCAAAATCGTCAACGAAGAGCTTACAAAATTGATGGGCTCCGATGTGAAACATATTACCATCAACCCCAGCGGCCCTACCGTTGTTATGCTGGTAGGCTTGCAGGGTGCCGGTAAGACAACCAACGGTTCCAAACTGGCCGGTCTGATGAAACGCCAGGGCAAAAATCCGCTGCTGGTGGCCTGCGATATTTATCGTCCGGCTGCAATTCAGCAGCTGAAAGTCTGCGGCGAGAAGCTGGGTATTCCCGTGTTTGAACGGGGCACCCAAAATCCGGTCGAAACCGCGAAAGAAGCAGTGCTCTATGCCCGTCAGCGTGGTTATGATATGGTGTTTTTGGATACCGCCGGCCGTCTGCACGTGGACGAAGCACTGATGGAAGAATTGAAAAATATCAAGCAAACCGTTCACCCCGACGAAATTATGTTGGTTGTGGATGCCATGACCGGTCAGGATGCGGTCAATGCCGCAGAGAGCTTTAACAACTGGCTGGATATTGATTCGGTGATGCTGTCCAAGCTGGATGGCGATGCCAGAGGCGGTGCCGCTCTGTCTGTCCGTGCCATTACCGGAAAGCCCGTAAAGTTCGCCGGTATGGGCGAAAAGCTGGAAGATATTGAACCTTTCCATCCCGACCGTATGGCAAGCCGTATTTTGGGCATGGGCGATGTTTTAAGCTTGATTGAAAAGGCTGAAAAAGCCTATGATGCGAAAAAAGCCGCCGAGATGGAAGAGAAGCTTCGCTCCAATCGGTTCACGCTTCAGGACTTCTACGACCAGATGGTACAGATGAAGTCCATGGGTTCCATGCAGGATATTCTGGCACAGTTGCCAGGTGGCGGTGCAATGAAGAACATCCAGCTGGATGAAAAAGCCATGGCTCATACCGAGGCGATCATTCTTTCCATGACACCCAAAGAGCGGGAAAATCCCAGCATCATCGGCGGTAGCCGTAAAAAACGCATTGCAGCCGGTGCCGGTGTAAAAGTGGAGGACGTAAACCGCCTGCTGAAATCTTTTGAACAGATGCAGAAGATGATGAAGCAGTTCTCCGGACCTGGTGCGGCAAAAAAGATGAAGCGCATGAAGGGCTTCGGCGGCCTGGGTGGTTTCCCAGGTATGTAAAATTTGTTCGTCTAAGCAAATTGCTTTGCGATATAGAAAACTTTTTTGAAATATTTATGGAGGTGAATCTCAATGGTTAAGATCAGACTGAGAAGAATGGGTGCTAAGAAGGCTCCTTTCTACCGGATCGTTGTTGCTGATGCTCGTTCTCCCCGTGATGGCCGCTGCATCGAGGAAATCGGCACTTACAACCCCCTGACCACTCCCGCAACCATCAATGTGGATGCTGAGAAGGCTCAGAACTGGATCAAGAACGGCGCACAGCCCACTGACACCGTTCGTGGTCTGCTGAAGAAGGCTGGCGTGCTGTAATCCGAAA
>CAZVMK010000045.1:9016-10151 GCA_964628315.1 uncultured Oscillospiraceae bacterium | reverse complement strand
AGCCCCCTTTACACAAGGGGGCCTTGGGCGCTCCCGCGCCAGTACATAAAACGATGGTTTTTTGACACGCTGCTACCCCCGATTGATTTTCGATCGGGGGTATGAATTTGGAGCTGCGGCGCATTTGCGGTGCGACGTTTTGTACGCTGTCCAAAGACGGAAACATAAACATATTGACATATTTGTGTTTTTTACAAGAAACCATTGGAAATATTCATTCTAAAATGCGGAGAATTGTCATAAATTAACAAAAATTTAACGGCAAAATCGTCGAAACTTGACTTTCTCTGTAAATAGTGATAGTATAGCATGTAGCAGATACCGTACGTTTTTAAAATGGAAAGAGAGGATTGCTATGGAAGATAGTGAGAAAAAGCAACCTGATAAAATGACAAAGGCCGAGAAAAGACATAGAGCGTTCACGATTTTGGGAATCGTGCTGTGCGTGATCCTGATACCGATGTTGATCATTAACTGCACCCTGATCGTTAAGAGTTTTGTCAATTCGGAGGAAACACCGGATTTTGCCGGCATCGTGCCGATGATCGTTCTGACCGACTCTATGTATCCCGATATCAAAAGCGGCGATCTGATTTTTTCCAAGACCGTTGATGCTCAGGATATCCAGGTGGGCGATGTGATTTCTTTCTACGCTCCTCAGGATAATTACGAAACGATCTGGACCCACCAGGTGATCGGGATCACAGAAGAAGACGGCGTGATCTATTTTGAGACCAAGGGTACAAATAACATCACTGCCGATGCAAAGCCCGTGCCCGAGAACTATCTGGTTGGCCGATACAGCGGCATCCGCCTGGCCGGTATGGGCAGTGTGGCGATGTTCATGCAGACTCTGCCTGGCTTGATCGTGTGCGTTGTGGTGCCGATCTTGCTGTTCGTCGGATATGATATCCTCCGCCGCAGAATGTACGAAAAGCAGAACGGCGAAGATGTGGAGGCGCTGAAAGCGGAGCTGGCCGCCCTGCGTGCTGCCCAGGCATCCCAGGCGCAGGACGAAAATCAGGATTGACCCCAAGCTTTTGTATCGCCATTCGGTTTTTATCTCCCAGTGGGGAATAGAAAAGGTTTAATAACCGCCCAAGGGCCCTTGGGGTTTGTTGCACAGCAACAAACC
>CAZVMK010000045.1:0-8916 GCA_964628315.1 uncultured Oscillospiraceae bacterium | reverse complement strand
AAAAGGTTTAATAACCGCCCAAGGGCCCTTGGGGTTTGTTGCACAGCAACAAACCTGATAGACTTTTGAACGGATATTATTTTAAACGTTTTTCTCGGAGCCACGCCGAGAAAACCAATACCACCCAAGAGAGGGAATTTAAATAAGGAAAGGATTTTTTGAATCATGAAGAAAAATAAGATGATGAGAATCGCATCCGTATTGTTGGTGGCTGTGCTGCTGTCCACCAGCGTGATCTCCGGCACCTTTGCAAAGTACACCACCACCGGCACCGGCAGCGACACCGCCAGAGTCGCCAAGTGGGGCGTGACGGTCACTGCAACGGGAACTACATTTGCAAAAGCTTATGATACGGATGATAATAGCGCCACCGTTAAGTCTGCCAGCGAAGAAAAGGTCGTTGCCCCTGGTACCAAGGGTACAATGGTCGCCACTGAAATGACCGGCACACCTGAAGTGTCTGTGGCTATCTCCTTTGAAGGAAAAGTTACTCTGAACAACTGGATCGACAGCGCAGGTAATTTTTATTGCCCGCTGGTCATCACAGTCGCAGGGGAAAAATTCGACGGTTTGCAATGTTCGTCAGCTAAAGAACTTATAGACAAAATTGAGGCTAAAATAAAAGGCCAGGGCTTTACTTGCCATGCTGGCAGTGATATGGAAAATATGGTTGCTCCCTCTGTTATCTGGGAATGGCCTTTTGAGACTCAGAACGATGCGAAAGATACCTATCTGGGCAATCAGGCTGCTAACGGCACGGTACCGACTATCTCCATCAGCCTCACAACGACGGTCACTCAGGTCGACTGAGCCGGATCTGCAATTTTGATAATTGACCGATCAACTTCCCCCGTCCCATCCGTGGCTGGGGCGGGGGAAGCTACTTATCCCGAAATGTTTTGTTTTTTCAGAGCAGGCAATATCTTGCCTGTGCTGAAAAGCCAAAACGGAAGGAGGGACTTGCTGTGTCGAAAAAGAGAACATCCCGATTTTCTCTGAAAAAGATAAAGCTGCCCCATTTCGACTTCTCAAAATTAAAAACAAAGTTTCCCTCTTTAACGCTGATGAATGTTCGCCATGTGTTCTGGGTGGCCATGGGCATTCTGGGTTCGTTGCTGCTGGCATCGCTGGTGATCCTGGCGGTGCGTATCGCGAATTTCTCCGCAGCGGATAATCGGGAAGTATCCCTCAGCTCCAAGATCCACGATGACCAGGTGGATTTATTTGATGTGCAGTATTCCAACGCCAGTGGTCAGATCACTGTGGCCGGTATGGACGGGGATAAAGTGCTGGCACCTGGCACAAAAGTGGAATACACCATCCGCATCCGCAATACCGACTCCGTGGCCATCGACTATTGCCTGGGAACGGATTTGGTGCAGGATGCCCAATATCCTTTGCCCATCGTGGTGCGCCTTTTGGATCCGGAAGACAACTATATCCTGGGAAATGAGAAAACCTGGGCAAGTCTGGAGGAACTGGAGCAGATCAGCTATCGCCACACCCTGATGAGCGGTGAGGCGGCGGAATATGTGTTCCAGTGGAAGTGGCCCTATGAGTCAGGGGATGATGAGTACGACACCTTCCTTGGAAATCTGACAGAGGATGTTTGCCTCCAGGTGTCACTGAGCGTTTCCGCTACAGCCAATACGGGCATCTATGCAAACGGCGGCTGGATCAAATCCGGAGCGATTTACAATATCGCACTGGCACTGTTGGCGATTTTGCTGCTGGCAGCGATCATTTTGCTGTTGCTGACGGTTTTGCGCCGGAAAGTGATCCCTGCCATTGTTGAAGTTTTGGCACCGAAGGAACCGGATCCGGAGCCCGTAGCGGTGGCCGTGCATCAGGCTCGTCCTTTGAAAGAGCGTGCTATCGGTAGAGTGGCATCGGTCAATCTGGATGTGCTGCAAAAGCACTTCATCGATGGCGATGAAGTGTCCCTGCGTGTCATGAAACGAAAGGGCCTGTTGCCGAAAAATGCTGTGCGTATGAAAGTGCTGGCAAACAACGGAGATAAACTGGATAAGCGGCTAACTGTCCGTACACAGGCAATTTCCGCCCAGGCGCGGAAGATCATTACCGAGGCCGGCGGTACAGTCATTATCTCAAAAGATTAAGTCCGGAGAGCGAATGTGAAAAAATCAGCTAAAACGATAATTCGTATCACTGCTTTGGTGGTGCTTGCGGCGCTGGTCGGCATGAGTGTTTACGCCATCAACGCCGAACGGCTCAGCGGCAACGCTTTGCCCATGCCTTTGGGGTTCGGATTGACGGTGGTCCTGTCCGGCAGTATGGAACCGGAATTGTCCGTGGGCGACTTGCTGGTCGTTGCAGAGGCGGACGGTTATCAGGTGGGGGACGTGGTGGTCTACCAGAGCGGCGGATCCGGTGTGGTCCATCGTATTATAGACATCGATGGTGAAACCGTCATTACCCAAGGTGATGCCAACAATACGGCCGATGCCCCCATTGCGTTGAGCCAGATCAAGGGCACGGTGGTATGCGCCATTCCTCTGGCAGGCTATCTGGTGGACATTATCAAAACGCCCCTGGGAACGGCACTGCTGCTCGGCGCGGCGATCTTCCTGATGGAAGCCTCTTTCCGCAGAGACAAGAAGAAAGATCAGGAAGAACTTGAGTCTATAAAAGAAGAAATTGAACGACTGAAAAGCACAGATAAGTAAATAGGAAAAGGTGGTGCTTGTTATGAGAGGGAAAAAATCGAATAAACGGGCACCGCTTTTTTCGGTGACCCATGTGGGATTGATTTTGCTGTGCCTGGTGCTGGTCACGGGACATTTTGCAGGCGGAATTTATGCAAAATATGCAACCGAGAACGGGGGCGGAGATTCCGGCCGTGTGATCTCTTTCGGCGAGCTGACGGTGACGGAGGATAATGATCTGCTGGTTGCACCAGGTTGTAGCATCCGGCGACAAACCAACGTCAGTTTTGGCGGCAGCGAAGCGCAGACCTATTTGTTTGTAAAAATCGGTTACGATGAGAATGTATGGCAGTGGAAAGACGGCACAAAGTTGCAAACAATCACCACTTATACAGATGAGCACCTGCCAATCGCCCAATTAGAGTTGGCTTCAAACTGGACGAAACTGGAAGATGCTCTCGGCGTGTTTTATCTGGAGGTCCCGTCGAACACGGTTATCGAAAAACAGCCCGTTTTTGCCAATTCGGGTGTTGTTGATTTGCCGGCCGTAGGCATGAGCAAGCTGCAAGGTCTGGTAAATACTTCTATCACGGTAGACGTGGTCGTGGTGCAGGCCAATGGCTTTGAAAGCGTTCAGGATGCATGGAATGCAGTTAAAGGAGGCAATCAATGAAAAAGAGAATAACTGCCTTACTGCTGAGTTGTTGCCTGCTGCTGAGCAGTGAGCCAATCGCCATTATTGGCAACTGCATAGATGACAGTGAAAACGAAACGGAGAATACGGACACAAAAACGGCAGAAAAATCCGTCGAGATTTTGCTGGAAGACGAGCCGATCGACAGCTTCTATTTGGCAAGCGATGAAAAGAAAGTGCTGACTGCCATGGCCGATTTTCCCACATATAAGTATCAGTGGCAGATTTTGGCAGATCAGGAACTGGGCTTGTGGGTAAATATTTTTGACCGCAGAGATTTGGAATGCGAAGTTTCTGTGGCGTTGTTGCAGTCTGTGCTGAGCGACAGCGGCAGCACCGCACTGCGCTGTGTTGCCACCGACTATGAGGGCAATCAAGTGACCAGTAACACCGTGGATGTCACGGTGTTTGACGGCTTTCATCTTATGCAGGCGGCGGAACAATCCGATGATGTGGAAGCGATCGCCGATGCGGACCAGGATACCGATGAAAATGACTATGTGACCGTTACCATCCGGTATCTGTTCGGCGGAACATCCGGCAAAACGGGCGTGGCCGCCAAGGAATATGTGGCCAAGGTCATGAAAGAAAAGTGGACCGCCGACTTTGAACAGAAAGTGACATCTCCTGCGGTGATCGGATATCGTCCCTGGCAGGATACAAACGAAAATGGAGTCGTCGATGAGGAGGAAACCTGCGACTCTGTGACGATCACAGGCGGCGAGAATACTTCCAATGTGACGATCGAGGTTTATTACACCCCTGTAGAGGTCAACTACACTGTCCACTATTATTTCCAGAAAATATACAGCGACGAATATGAAGACGGCGGCTCCGTTGTGCGGCAGGCGTTCACGGAAACGACACTGGTGTATAGCCATCTGGAAAATACGGAACTGAATACGAAAGGCTTCTATGAAATGTATTTCGCCACCGAAGATGTGGCTGCTGACGGCAGCACGGAGGTAAAATGCTATTTCGACCGCCAATATTATTTGATTCGGTTTGACTGTAACAATGGATATGGTACCGATCCCATCTATGCGCGGTACGGAACGACCTTTGCGGTCAACGATCCGGTGCGCTATGGCTATACTTTCAAAGGCTGGGTCGAAGACTCAAAATATGAAGACGGAGAGATAAAAGACCCCGACTCCGTTCCTGCGGTCATCGATGCGTGGGCTGAAACGCCGGTTTATAAGGCGCAGTGGAAAGAGGATCCGAGTTCTGTCTCTTATAAAGTGGCATACTGGGGCGTGTCCGGCGAAACGAAATACCTGCTGGGTATGAAAACCGTGGACGGCGCCACCGCAGGCCAGACCGTTAGCGGAGCGGATGACTTGGATGAGCTGTTCGCTGAGGATCACTATAGTTGCGGGAAAGAGGAACATGAACATACAAAAGATTGCTATAACCATGTCCATGATATGTCCTGCTTTACAAATGAGAATTATAAGCTGACAGATGTAGGCGATAGCCTTTCGGGCAACGATTTGAAACTGGAAACTGCAATGAAAGAGGCAGGGGGACTGGAGAGCGGATACATTTACGTTGTTCGTACAGCAAAAGATAGTTGGGAAGAATGGCCCAAATTGTACCTTGACGGTAAATGGTATAGCTTCGACGGAGATACCACCCACAGATATGTATACAAGGATTTGGAGCCCATTCAGGAAGTCACAAAAACACTTGATGGCTATACTTGGAAACTTTGCAAATACTATCCGCAGCTAAATGCTTGTCTTGCCTGTGGCCTTGAAAACCATACCCATACTGATGATTGCCGTAGTACGGACAATTATTTGGAATATGATGAAAACGCCACAGATAAAAATGTTGTTGTTAAGGGCGATAATTCCACGGTAGTCAATGTCTATTATAACCACAAGCAATACACCCTCCGTTTCTACTACGCTAGATCGTTGGTAAACGAAAGCGGAGAAACCGATTATCAGGTTGTTGGCGGCTCTACGTATTCTTTCGGTAAAGATGCTGGAAGCTATATGTCGATACAAAATTTGCTGAAAAAACCAGAGAAGTGGGGAAAAGTCGAAAAAGCACCGACACTATCCTCGGCGTATATCAACGATCCTGACTTGATTGAAAAGTATCATTTGACAAGTGGCGTGACTGACTCCAGCTTTGACTCAACATATACTTACTACTATTTGGAATTTACTGCCGGATTCGGAACGGATATTTCCGATGTTTGGCCGGTGGACGTGCTTGAACCGGTTAAGATTGCAGAAGCTCATAAAGACCATGGAGGTAGCGCAGGCGGTGCCTTGTGTAAGTACGAGTATGCTTATTTCAGTGCATGGAATGGTCAATACGGTGTGCGTTACAGTAAGAAAAATTCGAACCAGACCATTAAAGGCGCCTATCAGTACCTGGATGAGAACCTGATTTTTGATAAATCTTATACAGAGTATGCCAATGAAACGACAGTCAGCTATCTTTGTTTCTGGGAAAACGGCGCAGATGTCAGCTGGAGCATTCCGAAAAAGTTTACATATAAGCTTTGGGTGGAAGGGCTGGACGGAGAGTATGAACTCTACAAAAGCTTCGATGTTTACGATGATTCTACCATTGACGAACAGACAAAAATTACTCTGGACGGCTTTGAGTACGAAAAAGCAGAAAGCGAAATCATTAACAGTGACCCCAATAATGGTATGGAAGAATACGTAATTAACTTCTATTACAAACGGCAAACAAGCAAAGAACTGACTTTCTTAAACTACAATACCACGACGACCGAAACGGGTATCCCCTTTGGAACAGCTTTGGATGAGTATAACCATATTCCGACATATCCACCGGAACTGGAGACCGGCGCCTACGAATTTACAGGCTGGTATACCACCGAAGATTGTCTTGAAAACTCCCGTTACGATCTGGATAAAGCAACGATGCCTTCCAACGACTTGATGCTCTATGCCGGTTGGAAGAAAAAGACGCATGTGGTCAATTTCTACAACAGTTTGGATGATTTACGTGCTGACGAGGACAGAAATTTTAACGGCGAGAAACAGATATTTGAGGGTATTGAGCATGGCAACGTGATCGGTAAACATGTGGATGATCCTCCTGCAAACGGCGCAACATTCATTGGATGGTTCTATCTGGATGACAACGGAGAAAAGTGCTTCTTTTCTGCACTGAGTACTCCGGTAAAGGCCGACTTGAAGGTTTATGCCGAGTGGCGTACTACCGAAACAGTGGGGTATACCATTTACTATTACCTTTACAATAACGATGGCAATTATTTGTCCGAGGTCGCACCCGCTACTACCGGTACCGCATTTGTCAATAGTACCAAAACCTTTAAAGCGGTAGCAGTGGATAAAGCGGTCCCTCTGGTCAGTTCTCACTCCATGGTCATTAAGGCCGACTCAAGCGAAAATGTATATATATTTCACTATGTAAAAACCGATACCAACCGCTATACTGTCCGCTATGTGAACAAAGTCGATGGCACACTTTTGGAACCTGAAACCGTGGAGAAGAATGTTTCGGATGCCGTGGTCACGGTGCGGTATAAGCCTTTCAAGGACATGATTCCCGATGCGACCCAAAAGACGTTGATTTTGACCGCCGATCCCGAACAGAATATCATTACATTCTACTACACGTACAGCGAGACACAGACTGTTCTGACCCTGCACTATATGAAGCAGTCCTTGCCTGACGAGCATGGTAGTATGAATTATGTTGAGGACACGGACTCCAGGATGGACATCATCGTGCCCTGGTCGGCCAACGCCGCAACAAGCACCCAGACTTTGCGTGAGATCGTCGGCTTTACAGCTGCTAAGTACGCTTATTCGACTGATGGTGAAAAGTTTGACGTGAATTCACCGGAAAATACGGCAGACAAGATCATCGAAGTGAATCTCAAAAAAGAGGGTACCGATGTTTACCTGTATTATACGAGAAATGAAGTCGGGTACACGGTCAAGTACGTGGACTACAGCGATGCACAGACAAATCTAATCGCGCCGAAAACGGGCACAGCTTATTATGGACAAACGGTAGTTGAAATTGCGCCGGAAGTTAAGGCATTTTCTATCGTTGGTAATACAAGCTATGACCTGGTCATTTCAGCTGATGAGAACAGCAATGTGGTTACTTTCTACTATCGGAAAAATAACTGTACGATCTATTATGTCCCTGTTGTAAACGGCAAGGAAGCATCCGATGCCGGTTGGTTAAGTAGCAGTAGCGACATTGCCACAACCAAGGATGATATAAGAGGTTGCACCGCACGTTCGGATAACTATTTTACCTTTGACGGATGGTTTGTGGATGAAGAATGTACGAAAGAAGTAGATTACGATTTATCTGACGACGGATTTACATTGATTCCCCAAAATGTCGATTTGAGCCAGGTGAGCTGCACCTTTTATGCCAAGTTTATCCCTCTGAGGGGCAATATGACCCTGAATATCACCTTTGAAAATTTTGAGAACATAATAGAGGGGCAAAAACTGCTGCTGAAAATGAAAAACACCAAAACCAACGAAGAATTTTACTTCGTGGTCACAGCAATGCAGAATGGATGTACGCTCAATATTGATATATTGAATTTGGGTAGCTATTGCATTACCGTGGCCGATGGATTGGAGTCCGACTATCTTTTGACCGGTGGCGAGAATGTGACCGTCAAAAATAAGGAAAACAGCACGGCGCAGATCACGATAAGCAGGAATGACGATGCAATCTGGCTGACCGGCTCTGATGCTACCGAAGCCACCGCACAAACGGAGGGTACCACATGAATAGAAGAACGCTCTCTTTATTGCTTGTGGTAGTGGCCCTGGCCTGCGCAGTGGTGGCAACGGTGTCAGCATTTATGATCAAGCGTTGGGAAAACAATGAAGATCCCACTTTTTCTGCGGCAGAGGTGAAATGCGAGGTCACTCAAACAGGTAATACCATCACCGTGAAAAATACGGGCAATGTAAGCGCCTATATTCGAGTGCAACTTGTGGTCAACTGGTACAATGGTGAAAATCTTTACTACGAACCAACGACGGATTTGACCGTTGCCGATAATACCGGCTGGCAAAGAAGCGGAAATACCTTTTACTATTCTGCTCCGGTAGGGGTAAATGGCGCAGTGGAGCTTTCCCTCGGAGATGATTTCAAGTTGGGCGATAATAAAATCGTTACAGAAACTGACAAAGGTGGAACAGAAATTGTTTATTCCCCGAAGCTGGAGATCATTGCCGATGCCGTTCAGGCTGAACCTGCCAATGCTGTGACCGATGTTTGGAATGTGACACTCAACGGTAGCCAAATCAGCGGTATCAAAGAAGATTAAATGTCTAAAAATGAAAGGTCGTGTATCCGGTGATACACGACCTTTCTGT
This sequence comes from uncultured Oscillospiraceae bacterium, assembly GCA_964628315.1. Taxonomy (GTDB): domain Bacteria; phylum Bacillota; class Clostridia; order Oscillospirales; family Oscillospiraceae; genus Faecousia. Next base: position 181 of record CAZVMK010000045.1, on the reverse strand, counting down.
ATGCAGGGGGGAGCGGCTCAAGCCCTTTTTTCCCTTTTAATGAAATACAGGCAAGTGAAGACGGTATAGATAATGAGATACATTATCAGGGTGATCTCAACATTACCGGAGTTAAATTCTCTGTCAATATGACCGTCTGCCCATATTTCGCCAACATAGAAGAATGAGATGGTGTAGGTGG
>CAZVMK010000044.1:2755-10700 GCA_964628315.1 uncultured Oscillospiraceae bacterium | reverse complement strand
GGTCCGATGGCCGGTGTGACGGACTGGGCTTTTCGGGAAATCTGCGCCGAAATGGGAGCGGGCGTGACAGTGACGGAAATGGTTTCCTCCCGTGCGCTGGTGTATAAAGACAAAAAAAGCGCCGCTCTGCTGAAGCGGAACGAAAATTGCGTTTGCGGTGCCCAGATATTCGGTAATGATCCTGCCATCATGGCTGAGGCTGCCGGTTTGGCGCTGGAAATTTCCGGCTGTGATTTTATTGATATCAACATGGGGTGCCCCATGCCTAAAATTGCCAATTCCGGCGATGGAAGCGGCCTGATGCGTACGCCGGAACTGGCGGGGGAGATCGTTAACGCCATTAAAAAGGCGGTCGATGTGCCCGTGACGGTAAAGTGCCGCCTGGGCTGGGACAAGGGAAGTATCAATGTGCTGGATTTCACCAAACGGATGGAAGACAACGGCGCGGATCTTGTGGCAGTCCATGGAAGAACTCGCTCCATGCTGTACTCTGGCAATGCAGATTGGGACTATATCGCAAAAGTAAAGCAGCAACTCTCTATTCCTGTCATCGCCAATGGCGATGTGGTGGATGCTTCATCGGCGTTGCGGTGCCTCAAATGGACGGGGGCGGACGGCCTGATGATCGGTAGGGCGACTTTTGGCGACCCGTGGATTTTTTCGGAAGTAAACGCGGCCGTAAAAGGAATGTCCATTCCTCAACGGCCGAATCTGGAACAGCGGATGGCCGTCGCCTTACGACAAATCGAACTTTCTTACGAGGATAAGGGAGAAAAAATTGCCTGCCTGGAGGCCAGAAAACATCTGGCGTGGTATCTGCGTGGGGTTTCTCACAGCGCTTACTATAAAAATCAGATCTCTGCCGTCGCAACGCTGGAGGATGTGCGCAAAATCGTTGCGGATATCGTCCGTGAACTGGAATAAATTACCTGTATGAATTCTTCTCCGCTTCGCATCCTATCTTTTGAGGTGATGGATGTGAGGCGGAGAATTTTATGGATCATTTTATTGGCGATCCTGTCAACATTGCCGACAGAGGCGGCAACGATAAAATGGGTGGATTTTCAAGTGCCTTATGAATCACTGAAATACGCTATGGAGCAGGATATTTTGACATTTGAGCAGGAGCAGCATATCAGTTGGATCGATATGCTGGCGCTGGCGGCCTGCAGGACAGGCGGAAAGTGCGGTCTGGCATCTGTGAAAAGAGCGGTGGCGGATTTGAAGACGTTTTTGCTGCCCCAGGAATTGCTGGGGGATAACTATAAATATTATGAATATTATCATCAGTCCTTTTCTGCGGCATTGGGGGGACTTTTGGGGAGCTATGCCATCGAAAAAGATGGGCAGTGGGTGGCGACCTATGGGATGAAAGCCTTTTCACCCATTGCCGCCGGATACGGCTACAGCCACTGTGACGATTTCGGAGCAAGCAGAAGTTTTGGATTTAAACGCAAACATCTGGGAAATGATTTGATGGGTGGACTGGGCACGCCGGTCGTTGCCGTGGAGGGCGGGGTAGTGGAAGCCATGGGCTGGAATCGCTACGGCGGCTGGCGTATCGGCATTCGCTCCTATGACAGCAAGAGATATTACTACTATGCTCATCTGCAAAAGGATCATCCCTTTGCCGATGGCCTGCAGGTAGGCAATCAGGTGCAGGCCGGTGATTTGATTGGATTTATGGGGCGCACAGGCTATTCGGATCGGGAAAATGTCAACAATATTGAAACGGTCCATCTGCATTTCGGCATGGAGCTGATATTCGATGAGAGTCAGAAAGAGTGCGAGTCGGAAATTTGGATCAATGTTTATGATATTGTGCGATTACTGAGCGGCCACCGTGCCAGTTATGCAAAGTCGGATGGCAAATGGACCCGTCTTTATCCTTTCCAAGACCTGGATGTAGAGGATTTTCGTCCGCTAAAATAGAAATGCCGCTTTTCTTTCCCGAAAAGCGGCATTTTTGCAAGTTCATTTATAATTGGGAACGCAGATGTGCTGGATGAACGTATTGGAGATATTATAGGATTTTAAGCAGACGGAACCGCCGTCGTTGGTCTCCTCACCGGAATTGGTATTGCCCTCCACGGTGTAGAGAATGCCGTCTTCATAGCGAATGACGATGCCGACATGGTTAATGCGGCTGCTTTTGGCGGATTTGAAATAAACAATGTCGCCAGGCTGAGGGGTATAGGTTCCGTTGGCCACTTGGGCTCTGGTGTAGGCCTTGGCGTTGGATTTGAACCAGTTATAGCCACTGGGGGTATAGGCGTGATATGTAACCACATCTTTGGAAATGTTGGCGTGGTTGGCACACCAGCTGACAAAGGCGGCACACCATGCGGACTTATAGTAGACATCGGTAGAATCCACATATTCGGTATACCAGCGACCGAACTCGGTGTAATTTTTCTTGCCGCCGGTGAGGCCGGAGTAACCGTCGTCGGTATTGCCCTCCGTATAGCCGATTTGGGACATGGCCACATTGACGATATCCGTTCGCTGATCGCCGGTCAGCTGGACGTTGCACAGGCGCTGATAGAAAATACCTGAAGCATATACACTGCTGAACGGGGACTGGACACTGAAAACAGGCAAACAGCTTAGCAACAGAATAAGGCAAGCAAGCATTGCGGCGGCAGTACGCCGGAGGGCGCTGCGATATGTAAGCATAGAGGGATGACCCCTTCCTTCCAGAATTGGGTTTATTATACAGAAAAAAAGGGTTGCTGTCAATCCCTGGAGAAAAACTGACAGATTTTGGAACGGAAAAATTACTTCAACGTTTTGTAAATGAATGGAAATAAAAACAATGATTGACTTATTTTTGTTCCTGGGATAAAATAAGAAAGATACAGTACCACATTCCTGTCGAAAAATGAGCGAAAGGAAACGGAGCGATATGAGACCACATTCAAAACCTAAGCAGAGCACGCATTCTCTGCGTGTGAAGTTGCGTCCATACAAAGCATGGCTATATTTGATGCCGGCGTTTCTATTCTTGGGCGTTTTCATGGTATACCCTCTGATCGATGTGTTGATCTACTCGTTGGAGGAGGGCTTCAATTTTACATCCCAGCAGTTTTTCGGGGTGGGATTGTATAACTTTTCTTATGTATTGCATGACCCCTATTTCCTGCAGGCGGTGAAGAACACTTTTATCCTGGTGCTGATAACCGTCCCGCTGTCTACGGGGATCGCCCTTGTTATTTCCCTGGCGCTCAGCTCGATTACCAAACTGAGGGATTTCTTCCAGACGGTATTTTTCCTGCCCTATGTGACCAATACGCTGGCTGTGGGCCTGGTATTTATGATCCTGTTTAAAAAGACCGCCTATTCCGATGGATTGATAAATGTACTTTTGCAGATGTTCGGGGGCTCGTCCGTGGATTTCATCAACGGCCCCTATTGGGCAAAAATGCTGGTTCTGTGCATTTATACGGTATGGATCGTCATGCCTTTTAAAATCATCATCCTGACAAGCTCGTTGGCCTCTGTCAACCAAAGCTACTACGATGCTGCCAAAGTGGATGGAACAGGCCGAGGCAGAATATTTGCGAAAATCACCCTGCCGATGATCTCTCCGTCCGTGTTCTATCTGGTCATCACCGGCTTTATCGGCGCCTTTAAGGCCTATAGCGATTCTGTGGCTCTTTTTGGCACAGATCTGAACGTTGCCGGTATGAATACCATCGTGGGATATGTCTACGATATGCTCTATGGCAACAGTGGCGGCTATCCGTCCTATGCGTCTGCGGCGGCGATGATCCTGTTTGCCATTATCCTGACCATTACCGTGATAAATCTGATGGTCAGCAAAAAGTTTGTTCACTACCGTTGAGGGCACTGCCATGAAAAAACAAACGAATTATTCTGTTTTGAACCGTCGGGTGGCTCAACACGCAAAGGCGTTCAAGGCCGGTGCTTATGTGCTTCTGGGTATTTGGGCGGTGCTGGTGCTGTTCCCGTTCTACTGGATGGTGCTGACATCTGTAAAAAGCTACGGCGACTATAACAGCGAACAAATTCCCCAACTGTTTACCTTTCATCCTACGCTGGAAAATTATTTGACTGCCTTTACGGCTGTGCCTTTGGCGAAATATATTCTCAATACCGTCATTTTTATGGTTGCTACCACAGCCGTGATGTTGGCGGTGACGGTGTTGGCGGCCTTTGCCTTTGCCAGATTGGATTTTAAAGGGAAAAATCTGGCATTTACCCTGATTTTGGCGTTGATGATGATCCCCAGCGAGCTGGTCGTCATCACAAACTTTGTAACGGCGACCAACTGGGATCTGCGTAATACATTCACCGGCCTGATATTGCCTTCGGTGGCCAGTGTGTTCTATATTTATCTGCTGAAAGAAAATTTTGCTCAAATTCCCGATGAACTGTACTTCGCAGCCAAAGTGGACGGTACTACCGATTTGAAATATCTGTTTAAGGTCATGATCCCGATTTGCACACCTACCATTGTCACGGTGACGATCCTGAAAGCCATTGAGTGCTGGAACAGTTTCGTCTGGCCGCGGCTGGTGACGGACGATGAGGCATACTATCTGGTGTCCAATGGCATTCAGGCCATTCGGGAGCAGGGTTTTGGCCGTGAAAATATCCCAGCCATGATGGCGGCGGCAGTGGTGATCTCTCTGCCTCTGATCATCGTATTTATCGTTTTCCGTAAAAAGATCATGGAGGGCGTGGCAAGAGGAGGAATGAAGGGATGAAAAAAATCATTTCTTTTGTACTGCTGTTGGCGGTGGCGCTTTCGGTGCTGTCCGGTTGCCACGGTGCCATCCAGCGTGACAGCTTTGTAATTCCCGAAGAATTCGATACTTCCCGAGACTATGAGATCACATTCTGGGCGAAAAACGATACCAATAACGACCAGGTGGCGGTTTACAAGCAGGCGGTAGAGGATTTTCAGGCGCTCTATCCCAATATCAAAGTGAATATCAAGTGGTACACCGATTACAGCAGAATGTATCAGGATGTGATCACAAATATCGCTACCGATACGGCCCCCAATGTTTGCATTACTTATCCTGACCATATTGCCACCTATCTGACCGGAAACAACTGCGTTGTACCGCTGGATGAGCTGATGGCTGACGAAAAATATGGTCTGGGTGGAAGCGCTCTTCAATTTTCCGGTGTGACAAAGGAACAGATCATCCCTGAATTTTTGGAAGAGGGCAAGCTCAACGGCAACCAGTATGCATTGCCTTTTATGCGTTCAACGGAGGCCTGCTATGTCAATAAGACCTATGTGGAAGCGCTGGGCTTTGAACTGCCGGAAACCCCGACCTGGGACTTTATCTGGGAAGTCTGTGAAAAGGCAATGGAGCAGGACGAGGACGGTAATTACAAAATCAACGGTCAGAAGACCATGATCCCGTTTATCTATAAGTCAACGGATAATATGATGATCACCATGCTCAAGCAGTTGGATGCAGGCTATTCCACAGCCGCAGGTCACGTGGAGATTTTTAACGATACCACCTTTGAACTGCTGGAAGAAATTGCCCAGCAGACGGAAAAAGGCTGTTTCTCTACCTTTAAGATCTCAGGTTATCCCTCCAACTTCTTTAATGCCGGCCAGTGCATTTTTGCCATTGACTCGACGGCCGGTGCCACATGGGCAGGTAGCGATGCGCCGAATGTGGATATCCCCGAGGAAAGTATCGTTGAGTTTGAAACGGTGGTTATGTCGGTGCCCCAATTTGATACCGAAAACCCCCAGATGATCTCACAGGGCCCCTCTGTCTGCATCTTCAATAAAGAGAATGAGCAGGTGGTTTTGGCCTCCTGGCTGTTTGCCCAGTTCTTACTGACGGACGATGTGCAGATCGCCTATGCCCAGACCGAGGGCTACGTACCCGTGACCTCCAAGGCACGGGAGAACGAAGCTTATCAGGATTATTTGGCGAGGGCAGGGGAGGATAATGAGCTCCATTACAGCATTAAGCTGGAAGCGACCCAGCTGCTGCTGGAGAACACGGAAAATACATTTGTGACCCCTGTTTTCAATGGTTCGGCATCTCTGCGCACAGCGGCCGGACAGTTGATCGAGGAAGTGACCAAAGGCGTCATGCGTGGGAAGACCGTGGACATGAGCACCCTGCAGGAGGAGATCATTACCCTGTATCATTTGGACGAAATCGAAGCCGTTGGCGCCAGAACTGATTTGGGCCCTTTGCCACAGATATCTGTGTTACTGCTGGCGGCCATTGGTACAGCGTGGGCGCTCATTGGCGTATTTGCTCTGATCGGTTGGAAAAAGAAACGGAAAAATCAGTAAAAAGGTATTGATTTATTTTCGATTTCTAGTATAATGACATTGTGCTTAAAGAGTTTAAGACACAAATACAAAGGAGTTTGAAAATGAAACAGTTTTTAGCTATCCTGTTGGCATTGACCATGGTGCTTGGCCTGGCCGCTTGCGCCGGCAATGAGGGAACAACTGCTCCCAGCACAGGCGAGACAGTGCCCTTTGATCCTGCCGCTAAGTCCGATGGCGTCATGACCTATGCTGAATACGCCGCCGCCGAACTGCAGGCTGAAGTTACCATTGAGGCCTATGTTCAGGCACACCAGTCCTGGTGGGACAATAAGGTGACTGTTTACGCACAGGATCCCGATGGTGCTTACTTCATCTATGACATGGCCTGTTCTGAGGAAGATGCCGCAAAGCTGACCGCCGGTACCAAGATCAAAGTGACCGGCACCAAAGCCGAGTGGGCCGGTGAGGTCGAGATCATGGACGCAACCTTTGAGTTCGTTGAGAGCGAAAAGTGGGTTGCCGAGGCTATGGATGCCACCGCTCTGCTGGGCACCGACGATCTGATCAAGCACCAGAACGAGTTCGTCTGCTTCAAGGGCTTGACCATTGAGTCCATTGAGTACAAGAACGGCGAGCCTGGCGACGATATCTATGTGAATGTTTCCCTGAACGGCACTACCTACAGCTTCTGTGTCGAGTATTACCTGACCAACACCGAGACCGAGGTTTATAAGGCATTTGCCGAACTGAAGGCCGGTGACAAGGTGGACATCGAAGGCTTCCTGTACTGGTACAATGCTGTCAATACTCACATTACCGGTGTGAAGAAAGCTGCTTAAGTAATCTGATAAGAACACTTCAATGCTTCGCATTGGGGTGTTCTTTTTTTGAAAAAGGGGTAGAAATGTGGAGCTAATGGTGGTATAATACAAGTATCTATGAAAACTTTAGGAGGCACATTATGACGAAAATTGACATTTATTCCGGCTTCCTGGGTGCCGGTAAGACCACCCTCATCAAAAAGATGATTCAGGAAGCCTACAAGGGCGAAAAACTGGTCCTGATCGAAAACGAATTCGGCGAAATCGGTATCGATGGCGGATTCCTGCAGGATGCAGGTATCAACATTACCGAGATGAACTCCGGCTGTATTTGCTGCTCTCTGGTGGGCGACTTCGGCAAGGCACTGACCCAGGTCATTGAGCAGTACCATCCCGACCGCATTGTAATTGAACCTTCCGGCGTTGGCAAACTGTCCGATGTGGTGGCCGCTGTTGAAAAGGTGCTCGATCACGATGTTGTTCTGGGCTACAAGGTTGCAGTTGCCGATGCAGGCAAGGTCAAGATCTATATGAAAAACTTCGGCGAATTCTACAACAACCAAATCGAAACTGCTTCTACCATCATTCTCTCTCGCACAGATGCCATTGCACAGGCGAAATTGGATGCGGCCGTCGCACTGCTGCGTGAGCACAATGCCGATGCAACGTTGGTGGTTGCCCCTTGGAATGAGTTGACCGGTGAGCAACTGCTGGAGGCCATGGAGGGCGCATCCTCCGTCCGTCATGATTTGGAGGAGCTGGAGCATGACCACGAGCATCATTGCTGCCACGGCCACCACCACGATGAGGACGAGGAAGAGCACCACTGCTGCCACGG
>CAZVMK010000044.1:0-2655 GCA_964628315.1 uncultured Oscillospiraceae bacterium | reverse complement strand
CACCACTGCTGCCACGGCCATCACCACGATGAGGACGAAGAAGAGCATCATTGTTGCCACGGTCATCATCACGATGAGGACGAGGAAGAACACCACTGTTGCCACCACCATGACCATGAAGAACACGAGCATCATGAGCACGATGAGCACTGCACCTGCGGTTGCCATGACCACGATCATCATCACCATCATGCCGATGAGGTGTTCACTTCCTGGGGCGTTGAGACAGCGCACAAGTTCACTGTTGATGGCATCAAGGCCGCGCTGAAAGCCCTTGATACCGGCGACTATGGTATCATCCTGCGTGCCAAGGGCATCGTTCCCTGCGTTGACGGCGGCTGGATTCACTTTGACTACGTTCCCGAGGAAGAAAATGTCCGAATGGGCAGTGCTTCCGTTATCGGTAAGCTGTGTGTGATCGGTTCCCAGCTTAATGAGCAGGCGATTGCCGAACTGTTCGGCGTGTAAGGAGAAAATATGACAGAGATCCCTGTTTATGCCTTTACCGGCTTTCTGGACTCCGGCAAGACCAAGTTTATCCAGGAAACGCTGGAAGACGAACGATTCAACGCCGGAGAGAAGACGTTGCTCCTGGTGTTTGAAGAGGGAGAGGAGGAATACGATTTTTCCACCTATCCTCACAAAAATGTGTATTTAGAGGTGCTCGATCAGCGTACAGTCACCACAAAACAACTGCAGGCACTGGCCAAAAAGTACAAGCCCGAACGGATCGTGGCAGAGCTGAACGGCATGGAGCTGGTGGGAGACCTGTATGCCCGTTTTCCTGTGGATTGGGTCGTTGCCCAGGAAGTGATGTTCGCCGACTCCACCACATTCATGCAGTATAATGCCAATATGCGTAATCTGGTCATGGATAAGTTGATGGGTGCCCAAATGGTCGTTTTCAACAGACTGGAACCCAAGGCTGACACCATGGAAATTCACAAACTGGTTCGTGCGGCCAACCGCCGTGTGGACATTATGTATGATTACACCGATGGCACCACTGCATTTGATGATGTGGAAGACCCGTTGCCTTTTGATATCAATGCACCTGTGATCGAAATCAAGGATGAAGATTATGCGCTGTGGTATCGGGATGTGACGGAGGAGCCGGAAAAATATGACGGCAAAACAGTGCGTTTTAAGGCACAAGCCGCACTTTTGCGCCGTGAAAAAAAGGGCGTCTTTGCGCCTGGCCGATTTGTAATGACCTGCTGTGTGGACGATATCCAGTTTTTGGGCGTTCCGTGCTTCTATGCCGAAACGGTGGAACCCAGAGCATGGTATCTGGTAACGGCGAAAATCGCCGCACAAAAGCACAGTATTTATCATGGTGAGATGGGGCCTGTTTTGACTGCGATTTCCGTCGAAAAGGCAGAGCCTGCCCAGCCGGATGTAGCGACATTCTGATAAAAAATTCCCGTGGTAAGAACCACGGGAATTTTTGTCGTTATTTGGAATTTGCCACGCTTTGACGAATCAGAGCACGGCGGAGCCTGGCTTCGGCCAGACGGATATCCGCATCGCTGGAAGATTTGTTATCCAGCACGGTTTGAGCCCTGTCGGCAGAACGTTGTGCTCTGGCAGTGTCGATCTCGTCTGCCCACTCGAAAGTGGTGCAGACCACAGTTGCTTCGCCATTGAGCACACTGAGCATTCCGCCAATGCAGGCACCGTGCCTTGTGCCGTCTTCGGTGATGACGGTGGCCCGTCCCATTCCCAAAGGGGCAACGCAGTTCATGTGATGGGCGAGAATGCCCAGCTCACCGGTCGTGGTGCGCACATTCAGTTGACGAACCTGACCTTCGAATTTGTTGCCGTCGGGACAGACGATCTTTAAGGGGAAGGTGGCCATATTCAGGCCTCCTTTGCCGCATTGTAGGCGTTGACCACATCATCGATACTGCCCTTGAACAGGAAGAAAGATTCGGGAATGTGGTCGTGCTTGCCTTCGATGATCTCCTTGAAAGAACGGATGGTTTCGCTCAGGGGCACATATTTTCCCTCATAGCCTGTGAACTGTTCGGCAACGCTGAAAGGCTGAGAGAGGAAGCGCTGTACCTTACGGGCGCGGCTGACGGTGATTTTGTCATCTTCGCTCAGCTCGTCCATGCCCATGATGGCGATGATATCCTGCAGCTCTTTATAGCGCTGAAGGATGCGCTGCACCGCACGGGCGGTTTCGTAGTGCTCCTTGCCGAGGATTTCGGGGGAGAGAATACGGGAAGTAGAGTCTAGGGGATCAACAGCCGGATAAATACCCAGAGAGGCAATTCCACGGTCCAGGACGGTGGTTGCATCCAAGTGGGCAAAAGTTGTAGCAGGGGCGGGGTCGGTCAAATCGTCAGCAGGGACGTAGACGGCCTGCACCGAGGTGATAGAACCGTCTTTGGTGGAAGTGATACGCTCCTGCAGAGCGCCCATTTCCGTGGCCAGAGTCGGCTGATAACCAACAGCGGAGGGCATACGGCCCAGCAGAGCGGAAACTTCGGAACCGGCTTGGGTAAAGCGGAAAATATTGTCGATAAACAGCAGAACGTCCTGATGTTTTACGTCACGGAAGTATTCTGCCATAGTCAATCCCGTCAGGCCGACACGCATACGGGCTCCGGGGGGCTCGTTCATCTGACCGAAGACCATGGCGGTTTTGGA
>CAZVMK010000043.1:0-11046 GCA_964628315.1 uncultured Oscillospiraceae bacterium | reverse complement strand
TATCCATGTTAAAACCAATGCCAAAAACATTGGTAAAGAAGTGCCCCCCGCATAGCCAGGGGGCATTCCGACAATATGCTAATTTCAGCTGCGAGAAAGCGTAAGTGCTAATTTTTCACCGCAATATTTGCACTCACCCTCGTAGAAAAAGTAATTATCACTATACGAGACCAAATCCCATGATTCCACAACATGAGCCTCCTCGGATACGCTCATAATTTTTTCGAAAGTCATACCGCATGATGCACATGTAGAGAGTCTGAGCACGTAGTGATCGTGATATTCAGCGCTACCGCAACTTTCGTAGCGACCGCCCTCTGTTCCATAACAAATCGAGTGCGTACACGCAATTTTTGTCGACTGCGTATCTGTTGCCGCAAACGTTGAAACAGGTGCAACGGAAATAACCAGGACAACAGTCAAAAAGATTGCCAACAGCTTTACAATGTTTTTTCTCATAGTAACCCTCTTGATTTTTGTTCTTCTGACGAAGCCTTTACTCCACCGTATAAAGACTATAGCAGAATTGCCCGTAATTGTCAAGAAAGATTTGTATATTTTTGTCAATTCTGCCCCGTCCGGTACCAAAAACGGTTCAGGATGTTGGCCGGATTTTCTTCCCCTTTTCAGTAGACATTTATCGAATTATGTGTTATACTGATGGTATAATGAAATACTTATGGAGGTTACGTCATGCCCAAGATCACTTTTCAAATTGAGGGAGCCGCTTCTGTGGTCGTTGATGCCCAGAACGGCGATAATCTGCTGGAGCTGGCGCGCCGCGCAAATGTTGCCATCGATGCCCCCTGCTCCGGCAACGGCTCCTGCGGAAAATGCCGCGTTCGCCTGTTGGAAGGCGATGTGGACACCACACCCAGCCGCCACATTACAGACGAGGAATTCAGCGCCGGTTGGCGGCTCAGCTGCAACTGCAAAATTAACGGCGATTGCACCGTTTTCGTGCCCGACATTGCCTCCGCTTACCAGAGCCGCATGAAAACCGCCGATCTTTCCAGCCCCAAAGAGGTGGCCATTTTCGAAGAATGCCAGGCCAACCTGAAAGCAAGCGGCATCATCTTTGACAATCAATTCCGCAGTGTCGTTCTGGAAATGGCCGAGCCTACATTGGACGATACCATGCCCGATATTGAGCGCCTGACCTGGGCCATTGAAGAACAGCTGGGTGTGGAAAAAGCGGAAGTTCCCTTCAGCGTTATGGTAAAGCTGGCCTCTACGCTCCGTGAGCACCATTTCCACGTCTGTGTCAAGGGGCAGATCATCGGCAACACGTTCCGCTGTATGGAGATCACCAGCGCAGAGGACACCGTCCTTGCCGGTTGTGCCATTGACATCGGCACGACCACCGTCACGATGGTACTGGTGGATCTGGAAAACGGCAAAATTCTGGCCAAGGGTTCTTCCGGCAACGGTCAGATCCGCTACGGCGCAGACGTGATAAACCGCATCATTCAGCAGGGCAAAGACGGCGGCAAAAAGAAATTGCAGGATGCCATCGTCAAAGAAACCCTTAACCCCATCATCGCTAACCTCTGCAAATCCGCCGGTATCAACGCACGCAGTATTCTGCGCCTGTGTGTCGCCGCAAACACCACCATGAACCATCTGTTCGTGGGGGTAGATGCGTCCCCCGTTCGGATGGAGCCTTACATCCCCAGCTTCTTCGGCTGGGACGGTCTGCTGGCCGGAGACCTGAAATTGCCCGCCAACCCCCTGGCCCCCGTCCTCATCGCCCCCAACATCGGTTCTTACGTCGGCGGCGACATCACTGCCGGTACCCTGGCGGCCGGTCTGTGGGACAAGGACGAAATGAGCTTGTTTATCGATTTGGGCACCAATGGCGAGCTGGTTTTCGGCAATCGTGATTTCCTGATGAGCTGTGCCTGCTCCGCCGGTCCCGCCTTTGAGGGCGGCGACATTTCCTGCGGTATGCGTGCCACCGACGGTGCGGTGGAGGCCGCCGTCATCGATAAGGAAACTATGACACCTACACTGTCCGTCATCGGTGACGAGGGTCAAAAGGTGGTCGGTATCTGCGGCAGTGGCATCATCGACATGATCTCGGAACTGTTCCGTTGCGGTATCATCAACGCAAAGGGTCTGTTCGTCCGTGAGGGTGAACGTGTGAAGCGGGATGCCCACGGTATGGGCCGCTATGTGCTGGCCTTTGCGGAAGAATCGGAGACCGGACGGGAAATTTCCCTGAACGAAGTGGATATCGACAATTTTATCCGCGCAAAGGGCGCCATTTTCTCCGCCATCGATACCCTGCTTCAGTCCGTGGATATGAGCATTGACATGATCGATAACGTTTATGTCGCCGGCGGCATCGGCAGCGGTATCAACATGAAAAACGCTGTCAACATCGGAATGTTCCCCGATGTGGAACTGGATAAATTCCACTACATCGGTAACTCCTCTCTGACCGGCGCCTATGCCATGGTCCTGGGCGATATGGCCAACGCCAAATGCGCCGAGGTGAGCACCAATATGACCTATCTGGAGCTTTCGACCTACCCTGGATATATGGATTCTTTTGTGGCCGCCTGTTTCCTGCCTCATACGGATCGGAGCCTGTTCCCGAATTCCGTTCAGGAGGCTTGACCATGCTGAATGTTCAACATCATATCGCCATCGGTTGTTCCGATTACGAGCGCAGTCTCGCATTCTATGAGAAACTGGGTTTTACGGTACTGCGCCGTGCGTGGCGCGAAGCACATCAAGACTACCTGACCATGCTGCGCTGTGGCGACATCACCCTTGAAATTTTCGAAGATCCCACCGCCAAAGCGCTACCCGACCAGGCCCACCTCGGTCTGCGGCATCTGGCCTTTCACGTGGAAAACGTGGAGCAAACGGCCTCATGGCTCAACAGCATGGGCATTGCCACCGAGCCCATTCGCGAAGACAAAATCAACGGCGGCCGACTGACTTTTTTCCGAGATCCCGACGGTTTGCCCCTGGAATTACACGAATAAGAGGATAAAAAATGCAAGTTGAAAATCACAAAGAAGAAGTTCCTTTTGCCCATTATGAAGAAAAATTTCGTACTCTCGACCCTGCGGATGTCACCGCTCGTCTGTCTCAGGTAAGCTGGAACGGGTCCGCTTTCACCTTGAAACTGTTGGGACGTGAATTTTCCATTACGCACCCCGCCTATTCCATCACCGCAACAGACGGCGGCAATCTCCCTCCCCTGCCCACCCAGACTTTTTTGCTGCGCTATCTGCTGGAAAGCCGTGACGTTGCATGGCAAGGAGGCTGGAAAACCTTTCGGGAAATGCCCTGGGGCGAAATGTACATCCAGCCCTACACCGGCCGTGTGCTGACCCGTGCCGCCTTTACTTTCGGCACACGGGTGGCCGCTTTCAAGGCGGCCTGTGAAAAAATGGGTGCCATTTCCCTGCCCCACGGCGATGCCGGTTTTCAGTTCGATCTGATCGGCGGCTATCAAATGCAGATCATGGTCTGGGAGGGTGACGAGGAATTTCCCCCCAACGCCCAGGTCATCTATTCCGACAATTTTGCCGACGGTTTTGCCGCCGAGGACCGCGTGGTAGCAGGCGATATCCTGATTTCCACCATTAAGAGCAATATGTGACACGAAAGCGGAAAAGGATAACAAAAATCCGACCTATGATGACAACCATAGGTCGGATCTTCCGTTTTAAGAGCCTCCGACTCAATCGGAGGCTCATTTTTGATATCGGTAAAAATACGGTCAAAGGGCCCAATCCGGCATTTTTTCAAATCGATAATTTTTACCCCCGAACGGGAACGAGATACAACAGGAGAACAGCTTCGGCTCTTTTTCCTCATCACGGGAGCCGTATTTGTGGTCGCCCACCAGCGGAAATCCACGGGATGCAAACTGGACCCGTATCTGGTGGCTTCGGCCGGTATGCAGCCGCACCCGAACAAGGGAATGTTCCCCCTGTTTCAGGCATCTGAATTCCAAGCGTGCCGACTTTACACCTTTGCGTTCCTTTTTTACCACAAAAACTTTGTTTTTGCCGCTGTCTTTGAATAATAGATCTGTCCAATCGCCCTGTTCCGGCGGCGTTCCGTGGACCATCGCCACGTATTCCTTGACCATACTGCCCTCCTGCACCGCCTTTGACAGCGCCGCAGCAGCGGCCTTGGTGCGTGCGTAGACCATAACACCGCCCACATTTCTGTCCAGTCGATGAACGGGGAAAATTTCGCCGCCCAGTTGATTTTTCAGTTCCTCCGGTAGCTGCTTTTCCGACTCTATTCCCACACACTTTACACAGACCACTAAATGATCGTCACAATGCAGTATTTCCATGGGGCACTCCTTTTTTCTTTTATTATAGCACCTCAATTTTATTCAGGCAACAAAAAAGCCGCCGAAGCGGCTTTTTTATGATTAAATTTTCGGCATCAGGCGGCTCTTTTCCAATGCAGGACGGACAGCCAAATACAAAATTGTTGCGGCGATCACGGCGATCACGGCATTGACCAGCGTTGTCATTGCGCCGATCTTCACCCAAATCTTTGCCGCATCCTGAGGCACGCCCAGAACGTAGGTCTTATAAAAATATCCCAGGATCGGATCCACCACCACATTGAAGGCCATGCCTGCGGTAGCAGAAATCACCGTTGCGATGGGCAGGGCTACCTTGCGATTTTCTTTGCTCTGACTGATATGAAATCCGCCATGGGCTACCAGACCGGCAACCAGGCCAATTCCCAGCTTCATCAAAAACGTTTTCGGTGCTGAAGTCACGTAGCCGGAAGTCAGGTCCGCAATGGTCAAGCCCACTGCGCCCGCCATGCCGCCCCACAGGCCACCCATAAACAGGGCTCCCAGGACCACAAACACATTGCCCAGGTGGAAAGCCGTTTTCTCGGTTCCTACAGGGATATCGATTTTAAACACCGCAAATCCCACGTAGCAAAGGGCCGCAAACATGGCCGCCATGGTCATTTTTCGGGTATCCACAGTAGCGGAATGAGGAATAAAACCGGCGATCAACACCACCGCGCCCACGATCAGTAGGATCAGGCTCAGGGCAAAGATCATCTTGTCGCCGGTGGTAGCCCCTTCGGCAATGCCGTTTCCACGGGTCAGAAGTGTCAAGATCAAGCCGGTCACTGTGACACATCCGCTGATGATTTTTTGAAGCAGGTTTTTGTTTTTCATGGAGATCACCTCTTGTCATTTTCTACCACCATTATAGCGCCATCTGGCTATAAAGCAAGTGCCAAAACGGTTCCATGTTTTAATGCCAGTTTTTTATTTTCAAACTAACTGTTTACAGAAGCCCATTTCGTATGATACAATAAGCACAGGAACAAAGAAAGGTTGTTTGCACAGATGGATTACATCGTTTTAGATATGGAGTGGAATCAGCCCTGGCCAGGATCCCCCTCTTCCAAGAAAGTGCTGCCCGTCCAAATTCGGGGAGAGATCATCCAAATCGGCGCTGTTCGTGTTACCGCCGATCAGCTGGTCACCGATGAATTTCAAGTTATGATAAAGCCCAAATTTTACCGTCGACTCAATCGTCGGGTCAGCAAGCTCACGGGCATCAAAGAAGAACAGTTGCGTGAAGAAGGCATCGCTTTTCCCGAGGCTATGGAGCAATTCCGCAAATGGTGCGGCGAACAGTTTATCTTCCTGACCTGGGGCTTTGACGATATCGGTATCCTTCGGGAAAATCTGCAGCTATACGGGCTGGAAACAAGCTGGGTCGACCACTGGTACAACGCCCAGATGATTTTTAACGCTCAAACCGACGGCTCCTCCTCCCAAAAGGCGCTGAAAACCGCCATGGAAATTTTTGAGATTGAGCCCTCCCGTCCTGCCCACGATGCGTTGGGCGATGCATACCACACGGCGCTGATCTGCGCCATGTTGGACTTGCCTCGGGGAATTCAGGAATACGGTGCGGCTCTGAAAAGCCACGAAAACGGTTTCCACGGAGCCGATATCCCAGGTTGCATCTGCCGCAGTGTTCACCGCGGCTATGCGGACAAGTGGTCCGCCCTGGCCGCCATGTCCGGTGAGGAAAACAAATGCCCGTTCTGCGATGGGCGAATGCTGGGCAGCAGATGGTTTGCGCAGCCTGGCCATCGTTACATGGATTTGGCCACCTGCCCCGAACACGGTAAATTCCTCATCCGCATCCGCCTGTCCGACCAGCCGGACGGCACCGTTCGGGTCAGCCGCTTGACCTACGAAGCCACCTCCGATGCCGCCGAAGCCTATGCCCGTCGGGCGGAGAAAGCCGATCCCGAAGATAATAACCAGCAACGCACTCGCCGCCGCAGACGGCGCAGTAAGCTTCCTGTCAAGGATGCTTGACATTCCCCTTTCTACCAAAAAGTTCCCACCTCATAGAGGTGGGAACTTTTTATTGACAGCAGATGCTGAATTATTCGTAATAGCCGCACAGCAACAGGAATGCATGCTCTGCATCCAGGCCTTCTTTCAGCGTATCATCCACTCTCTGCTCTGTCCAGTTGCGCAGGAAGTAGAACAGCTGCTCGTTGACGGCATAGTAGCCGTTGGCATCACACAGCTTTGTATAGGTGACGGCCTCTTCATCATAGGAGAAGAACAGCTTGTGGAAATACTCCACCTGCTGGCAGTTGTTTTCTTCATCCCAATAGCTGTAGAGCAAATTCTGTGCGCCGGAAGAAGAGTTGACATTAGCCAGAGAAAGTTCGTTATTGAAGAAGCTGTTCTTGTTGGAAATATTGACCAGCAGAATCGCGCCATCTTCGGAACCGATGTGATAGTAACCGTCTGCGCCCAGGACCAGGGTCACGTCGGCAGCATTTTTACCGGTGAAAACCACCAGGGTCTTATCGGTAACATCGCCGACAATTTCGGACATATTCTTCGCATCTTCGGGCACAGTCATATCCGTCTTGTTGGTCACGGTGTAGTCCTCACCAGGAATCAGATCACGGTCTCTTTCCACGCTGACCGCCAGATCCAGAGGATAATTCTCCTCACCGTCTACATAGATGCCGAAAAGCCAGCTGTTGTTGTATACCCAGGGATTGCCTTCGGAGCTCTCTCTCATGTAACGCTCTTCCATGATGAACTCCAGCACCAGCTCGCCGCCGGTCACAGTAACGGATTTCTGAGGATCATGGTTTACCGCAGCAGCGCTGGATGCATAGTGGCCCAGTGTGACGGTCACGCCCTCGGGAATACCGGTGACAGTGATCTTGTAGTGGCCCACGTGGCTGGGATCGCAGGGTGTCACTGCGAAGAAATAACGAGAGTCATCCTGCACGGTGGTGTCATCATCTTCCCACAGTTCGGTCATGCTGATGGTCCCCTCGGCCTTCGCCGTGGTCGCATCCAGAATCATATCCAGAGGGCTGAATGCAGTGTACAAGCCGTTGTTCGACTTGGTGTAGCACTCGATGCTCACCTTGGTCTCGGATGCCATGAAAAGCAGGTCATCAAAGAAGTAGTAGCCCTTGGGGGTTCCGCTGACAATGGCGATGTTGTAGCCGCTGTAGCCGTCATCGGCGGTATATCTGGGAGCAACAAATTTAAAGTCGCCTTTTTCATCAGTCGTGCCGGTAGCGATGATGCTGTTTGCAGTGGTAATTTGCAGCTCGATGCCGGCAATGGGCAGATTGCGGACAGTCTCATCCTTTACGTATGCGCCATAGTTGATATGGACAGTGAACTCCGTGCAACCGCACTTCTCACAGGTGCCGTTTACGACATTATGCTCGCAGGACTTGCCGCAGTTGGTGCATTTTCCGTCTGCATTGTAGTTCAAATGCTGGCAGGTCAATACCAGGGTATATTCCTTATCCTCGGCGTTGGTCTTAAAGGCAGTATTGTCGAAAGTATAGCCCTCGGGAATACCGTCAATGATATGGATGTCATACTCGCCGTAGCCGGCAAACAACTCATACTTGGCGATACCAACGACGTTGGTAAAGTTGGGCATATAGCAGGTCTCGCCCAGGCACAGCTGCACGGCCACATTCTCAACAGGAAGCTCGGTGCCTTCGCAAACGACCTTAAAGGTGTAATAATCGTTTTTGGGCTCGGTGGGATCATCCACATCTCCGCCAGGGGCGGTCGTTCCGTCATCGACAGGAGCGGTGGTCTCATTGTCGTTGTTGGGGGCGGTAGTTTCGTTGTCGTTGTTGGGGGCGGTGGTCTCGTTGTCGTTGTTGGGAGCGGTAGTTTCATTACCGCCGGTCGTCGTGGTGGTGGGAGTGCAAGCAGCCATCAGGCCTGTGACCAGGCACAGGATCAGGATCGCCAGCAGACATCTTTGGATTTTCTTCATAGGAAACTCCTTTCACTTGTCGCGTTTGGGTTTGTGTATGTGGCCGCACCGCAAGGTGCGGCCACCGTTTATCAGGGATGCTTTGCAAAGGAAGCGGCCATCAGCCACTCATCCTCACAGCCTTCGCCGTAGAGTGCGATCAGGTCGTTGATGATGTGAACCAGATTTTCGTCTGCTTTCACATAACCATAGTCGAAATCACCCTCGTTGCCGGATCTTGCCTGTTCCAGATATGCTTCCATCTCGGCCTGGTGATTGCCCAGGGATGCCAGAGAGTTACCGGCAGAATCGGTACGCTGGGTAAAGTCAAAGGCATTGGCGTACAGGATTGCCTTGCCGTTCTCGTCACAGACAGGATAGCCGTTGGACTGTTCCTGATAATAGCCGTTTTCGATGTACTTCTCCAGTGTGCACATATCACCGACATAGGGAATGAAAGAAATCAGTTCGCTGGTCTTCAGGAAATCGATATAGATATAGCCGTGTTCGGTCATATCCAGGATGGGGGTGCCGTCCTTTTCGTAACCCAGGACCTGATGGTAGTAGCCATCTGTACCCAGTGCAGCGTGGATATCGTACAAACGCCAAATTTTGATTTCGCCGGTTTCCAGATCAGTGGTATAAGCGGCGGAGCATTCGGTCATAACGTCCATATCCAGTGTTGCCTCGCCCAGGTACTCCAGCATGAAATTGAATCCGCCCAGATCCTCGGTATTGTCAAAGCCGGCCGCCACATAGTAAGTCTTGCCTGCCTCCATGTATTCCAGCAAGCGGAAGCATCCGCCTTCACCGTCCGGAGACTCATCCAGCCATACACCGTCGGCATCGAAGATCCAGCCTGCGGTGTCGATCTCACCGGAAGAACCGGAAGTAACTGCGCCATCGGAAATTGCATAGAAAGCGTAGACACCGGTGTGTTCGGGAACGAACTTGTAATACACGCCCTTGGGAACCAGGGTACGGTTCACATTAACATAATTCTGTCCCTCGTAAGCATCAAGGGCACTTGCAAAGTCGATACCCTTGCGGACATCTCTGACCTGGGTAATGCCATCTCCTGCGCCGTAATGGACAAAGTAGCAGCAGAATTCCAACCATTCTTTCTCATGGTTCTTGCCATCGCCCAGTTTTTCGGCGAACAGGTCCAGCAGGTCTGCCAGATGCTCATCGATGGGAGAATACCCCAAATCGCTGTTCTGTTCCAGCCACAGGTAAGTCTTGGTGTTGCCGTCTTCTTCACGGCCGGCCAGCTCGGTAAAGTAGTCGATACCGTCGATCTTCAGGTAGCCGAAGTAGCCCAGAGAATACAGGGAGCTGGAAGACCACTGAGAAGAACCATACAGTTTGGTCAGCAGCAGAGGACCGTCCTCAGTGCCCACATGGTAATAGCCATCTTTGCCCATAACGACATCCACATAGTTTTCATAGCTGGTGGAAGCATTTTCATCGGCAACGGTATCGGCAGCCGGAGTCCAGACGTTCACGCCAGCACCGGCAGCTGCCATGTTCTCCACGGAAACCATGCGCAGATTGCTTACCTTGACGTACTCTTGGTTATTGTCCATCAGGCTCCAGGTGGAGCCGTCCTTGTAGTAAACAATGGTAACAGTGTGGGTGCCTGCTTCTGCGGGAATGTAAGCATAGCAGGTGGTTTTGCCGTTCTGCTTGGTGTACAGGGTCTGCATCACATGGCCGTCTACGTACACAGCCAGATAGTCATAGATCTGGGTACCGTACTGGTCATAGTCGATGGAGTACTCAAAGTCAAAGGTAAATACCTGATTTGCTTTGAACGTCAGATCCATGTTGATCATAGCCGTGGTGGAGTCGACTCCGTAGTTGGAAGGCTCCATAGTCTTACCGTCCTCAGAAACGATCCAGGGCCAGGTATACTCATCATCGGAAGAATAGTAGCTGCCATTGAACTTGGTGCCATCGGAGTTCGTGCCGTTGACTGCATCGGCGATGACGGAAGAATCGGGCATCTCCACATCGGGCTTGACGGGCTCGTCATCGTTATCGTCAGAGGCGTCATCGTTGGCGAAGTCCATATCGGGAGAATACTCATCGGAAGTGAACTTCTGCATAATGTCGATCCAGGCGTTGGCATTGCTTTCGCCGCCACGCAGGCCATAGGCGATCATACCATAGCGGTCAACGAAAACGGTGCAGGGAATGGAAGCACCGCCGTGGATGCTGGAGAAGCGGCTGTACAGGCCTGTGTCAGGGGTCATATTAAAGGTATAGCCATTGGCTTCTCTGAATTCAT
Organism: uncultured Oscillospiraceae bacterium; assembly: GCA_964628315.1. GTDB lineage: Bacteria > Bacillota > Clostridia > Oscillospirales > Oscillospiraceae > Faecousia. The sequence goes on along the minus strand of CAZVMK010000043.1, from coordinate 462 downwards.
CGCACTTGCTTGCATCATCGTAGGTACTGAAAGCCACGATTTCCACTTCATCGCCGAACATTTCATAAGCCTTCTGGATGGCTGGGAACTCGCTCTTACAGGGGCTACACCAGGTAGCCCAGAAGTTGATAATGACCAACTTCTTACTCTGCAGCAGTTCGGACAGCTTCACCTCTTCGCCATCGGCATTGAGGAAAGCGAAGTCATAGAACACATCGCCGACATTGTACTTGGCAGGCTGATTGGGATAGTACTCGGTGATCACGCCAACGATGGCGATTTCAAAGTTGCGGCCATCCGCAGTGGTAGTCACCGTGGTGTTTTCCGCTGTGACAGTATAAACGTCGGGTACCAGGTAAGTGGAAAACTCGCCGTTTTCATCGGTGGTGCCGGAAGCGACCTCGTTGCCGTTTGCATAAGTGACGGTTACGGTCACATTTGCCACAGGCTCTGCGCCCACAC
>CAZVMK010000042.1:0-11542 GCA_964628315.1 uncultured Oscillospiraceae bacterium | reverse complement strand
GAGCGTCCGCCTCCTAAGCGGAAGGTCGGAGGTTAGAGTCCTCTCTGGGGTGCCACAAAAACCGACTTGTTGCGACAAGTCGGTTTTTTGCATCTCATTTTTCGAAAATTCAACATCAAAAAGAGAAACGGGGTGGCGATGCCACCCCGTTTTATCACAGCGAATCTTTCGTATGCTTTGAAAAGCCATCGCCCAGCACCTGGTGGGCTTCCTGCAAAATCACAAACGCATCCGGATCCACATCCACCACCAGCTCTTTCAAGTCGTTGATCTGCTGGCGCTTGACCGCCACCAGAACTACCTTATTGTTGTTTCTGGTATAAGTTCCCTGACTGTACAGGTAGGTAGATCCTCTGCCCAGTTTTGCATCAATGAGCGCAGGCAGTTTTTCATACTCATTGGAAATAATAAGCGCCACCTTGGAATAGTCAAATCCATAAGCCACCGCATCGATCATCTTATCGCAAATGAACACAGTGACCGCCGTATAAAGTGCGTTATTGAAATCGCCATAGGCAATGGCCGTCAGCACCACCACGATCATGTCGAAAACCAGTGCGATCTGACCGATGGGCATATTCTTGGCTTTCAGTTTTACCAGTCGCACGACGATATCGCTACCGCCGGTAGATGTACCGCTGATAAACACAAATCCCAGACCGATACCGGAAATCGCACCGCCGAAAATGGCGCCGAGCAACGGATCGGACAAAGTCGGGATCCAGGCCACAGGAAAATAGTCCATCAGCAGGGAGCTGACCGTCAAGCCCATCAATGAGCCAAAGAAAAAGCGTTTGCCGATTTTCAATCCGCCGATGGCAAACAGGGGCAAATTGATCAAAATCGTCAGCAGGCCGGTGTGCTTCTCTGCCACCTCCGCACCGCCGAATAACATCAGCAATGACTGAGCCAAGCCGGAAATGCCGCCACCGTTCATTCCGTTCGGTGCCAGAAAAACCGCAAATGCCGTGCCAAATGCGGCACTTCCCAAAACAGTCAGCAAAATCCAGCTGTAGCGTTCCCATAACTTTTTCATTGCGCGCACTCCTTAAACCTCAAATTGAATTTGTTTGTCCTGAGAATCTTCCTCTTTTAAAATTGCACCTGCAGAAGGAAGTGTTCTGGTGCGGTAACGGCTCTGGTTCACCACGCCGCTGTTTTGCGCCAGCACCGCCTCCGTAACGGCGGCCTTCTTTTTCAGGCTGACCACGCTCACGCCCTGGGTATTCCGAGTTGTCTTAGGCAGCAGTTGCGCCGTGGAGAAAATCACGCATCGACCATCGGAGGTAAACACCGCCAGTTGCTCGTCCACATCCAGCGCCATGGCTGTTTTCAACGGGCTCTTATCACAATATGCGCCGGTCAGCTTCTTGCGATTGGTCTTTGTTTCGTAGGCAGACAGCGCCACTTTCGCCGCTTTTCCGTTTTCAAACAGGAACAGTGCAAATCCCTTATAATCTCCAGGGAACAGCACCTGCAGTACCGTTTCCCCCTGCTCCATAGCCAGCTTCTGGGGCAAATAGTCGCCAAGCAGGGATGCTTTGGAATCGTCAAAATCGGAAAGTCGGGTCTTATAGCACTGGAATTTATCCGTAAACACCAGCATTTCCGCACGGTTGGTCGTTTCCACGGTCTGAGCCAGTGCATCGCCTTCCTTGAACTTCTGCTCGCCGCTCATCCGTAAGGACTGGGCGGTGATTTTCTTCAGATATCCCTCTTTGGAAATGAATACCGTTACAGGATAATCGGGGATGTCCTCCTCTTCGGTTTCCGGTTGGATTTCTTCGATGTTATAGATGATTTCCGTCTTTCGAGGCTGACCGTACTTCTCCGAAACCGCTTTCAGCTCCTTTTTGATCACATTTTGGAGCTTTCTGTTGCTGCCCAGAATGTCCCGAAGCTCTGCGATTTCTTTTTCCAAATCCGAGGTTGCTCTGGTTTGCTTCAGAATGTATTCCTTATTAATATTGCGCAGCTTGATTTCCGCCACATAATTGGCCTGAACTTCATCGATGCCGAAGCCGATCATCAAATTCGGCACCACTTCATTTTCCATCTCGGTCTCACGGATGATGGCAATGGCCTTATCGATATCCAGCAAGATCCGTTCCAGGCCTTTCAGCAGATGCAACCGATCTTCTTTTTTCTGGATCTGGAAGAAAATTCGGCGGCGAACGCATTCCATTCGCCAGGCCGTCCACTCCTCCAAAATCTCTCCGATGCCCATCACTCTGGGCATTCCGGCGATCAGAATATTGAAGTTGCAGGGAAAGCTGTCCTGCAAGGGGGTCAAGCGGAAAAGCTTCTGCATCAGCTTCTCGGGGTCAACACCGCGCTTGAGATCGATGGTCAGTTTCAGGCCGCCCAAATCGGTCTCATCTCGCATATCGTTGATTTCTTTGATCTTGCCGTTTTTGATCAACTCCGCAACCTTATCCATGATAACTTCTGTGGCAGTGGAATAGGGAATTTCATAGATTTCGATCATATTCCCCTCTTTGACATAGCGCCACTTTGCCCGAAGTTTAAAACTGCCGCGACCGGTAGAATAAATTTCCCGTGTGGTGGCTTCATCATACAAAAGCTCCGCACCGGTAGAGAAATCGGGGCCAGGCAGGGTTTCCAGAATGTCATGGTCGGGATCGTCCATCAGCGCAATGGTGGTATCGCAGACCTCTTTCAGGTTGAATGAGCAAATATTGGAGGCCATGCCAACGGCGATGCCCTGATTGGCCGACACCAGCACATTGGGGAACGTGGTAGGCAGCAGTGACGGCTCTTTCATGGTAGCATCATAGTTATCTACCATGTCGACCGTATCGCAGTCAATGTCCTTAAATATTTCGGCAGCGAAACCATCCAGTTTTGCCTCTGTGTAACGGGCGGCGGCGTAGGCCATATCACGGGAATAGACTTTACCGAAGTTGCCCTTGGAATCGACGAACGGATGCAGCAGCGTTTCATTTCCTTTGGCCAGACGGACCATCGTTTCATAAATTGCCGCATCGCCGTGAGGGTTCAAACGCATGGTCTGGCCGACGATATTGGCAGACTTCGTGCGCGATCCGGTCAGCAGGCCCATTTTGTACATGGTGTACAGCAATTTTCGGTGTGACGGCTTGAAACCATCGATTTCGGGAATGGCACGGGATACGATAACGGACATCGCATAAGGCATATAGTTGATCTCCAACGTTTCGGAGATTGCCTGCTCGGTGGTCGAACCCACCAGGCCCATAATGCCATCGGTATTTATTTTTTTCTTATCCTGTTCAGGTTGTTTCTTCTTTGCCATGTTCGCTTCCTTCTTCTTTAGGAAATATCTGCCAGTTCCAGATATCTGGCACCGTTTTCGGCGATAAAGTTCTTTCTCTCATTCAACGCATCGCCCAGCAGCACGTCGAAATAGTGGGCTGTGCGCTCCGCCTCTTCGGGCATCACTTTGATAAGCCGTCTGGTTTCGGGGTTCATGGTCGTCATCCACATCATTTCAGGATCGTTCTCGCCCAAACCTTTGGAACGCTGGATGGTCACTTTCTTGCCCTCCAGCTCTTTCAGAATACTGACTTTTTCCTGTTCATTATAGGCAAACCAGGTCTTATCCTTGCAGCTGATCTCAAACAACGGCGACTCGGCAATATACACATAGCCGTCCCGAATGAGAGTCGGGCACAGGCGATATAACATAGTCAAGATCAATGTGCGGATCTGGAAACCGTCCACATCCGCATCGGTACAGATGACCACCTTGTTCCAGCGCAGATTATCGATATCAAAACTGGACAGATCTTTGGCTTTTTTACCCTGAATCTCCACGCCGCATCCCAGCACTTTCATCAGATCGGTGATGATAGGGCTGGCAAAAATTTTGGTGTAATCCGCTTTCAGGCAGTTCAATATCTTGCCGCGAACCGGCATGATCCCCTGGAATTCCGCATCGCGGCTGAGCTTGACACTGCCCAATGCGGAGTCACCCTCCACAATATACAGTTCCCGCTTGCCCACATCTTTACTGCGGCAATCCACGAACTTCTGCACACGGTTGGCAATATCAACTTTCGCAGACAAGTTCTTTTTAATATTGGTTTTGGTCTTTTCCGCCGACTCTCTGGCCCGCTTGTTGATAAGGATCTGCTCGGCGGCACGGTCTGCCTCCTGCTTGTTTTCAATGAACCAGACCTGCAACTGTTCTTTGTAGAAAGCAGTCATTGCCTCCTGTGTAAACTTGGAGTTGACACTTTTCTTGGTCTGGTTTTCGAAGCAACCAATGGTTGAGAAGCAGTTGCTTACCAAAACCAGGCTATCCTGAATATCCTGGAAAATGATCTTATTTTCCGTCTTTGTGTATTTGTTGTTATCCCGCAAATACTTATCAAAAGCTGCCGTAAAGCCGGAGCGCACCGCTTTATCGGGGCTGCCGCCATATTCCAGCCAGGAAGAATTGTGGTAATATTCGATATGGCTGACCTGCTTACTCAGGCAGAATGCGGTGGTGATTTTCAGCTTCATTTCGGGGCGATTTTCCGCATCCCGACCACGTCGCTCCGTCTCCCAGTAGACCGGCATGGTAAAGGCATTGTCCCCTACCATTTCCTCGATATACTGCTTAATGCCGTCGGCATAGCAGAACTCTTCTTCCTCAAACTTCCGTCCGACCTGATTGCGGAATTTAAAGGTGATTCCCTTATTGACCACCGCCTGACGGCGCAGCACATCCCGATAATAATCCACCGGAATGTTGATATCCGTAAAGACCTGCTTATCCGGCTTCCAGTGGAAAACAGAGCCGGTCTTTCGGCCGCGGTCTGTCGGTTCTTTTTTCAGGCCGCCGATGTTGCGTCCTTTTTCGAAGTGAAGATCATAGCGGAACCCATCGCGACGAACGGTGGCATCGAAAAACTCGGAAGCATACTGAGTAGCGCAGGAACCGAGGCCGTTCAGGCCAAGAGAATACTCATAGTTCTCACCGTTTTCGCCATACTTACCGCCGGCGTACATTTCGCAGAAAACCAGTTCCCAGTTGAAACGCTTCTCCTTTTCGTTGTAGTCCACCGGACAGCCTCGACCGAAATCTTCCACCTCCACACTCAGATCTTCATAACGAGTGACGATGATGGTATCGCCGTGACCCTCTCTGGCCTCATCGATGGCGTTGGAAAGGATCTCGAAAACGGCGTGCTTGCAACCTTCCAGATCATCCGAGCCGAAAATGACCGCCGGACGTTTACGTACACGATCTTCGCCTTTCAGCATGGAAATGCTGGAGTTGCCGTATTGTTCTTGTTTTTTTACTGCCATAAAAGCACCTGCCATAGTTCTCCATAAGAATTATGCAGTTATTATATGCAAAAAAATGACCAAAGTCAACCTTTTCTGATGGTAGGTTTTTGTAAAATCTGTTGCTGACATTTTTTCAAAAATATGAACAAACTTCAACATTATTTTACTTTTCTTTACTGAAAAAAACCTTGAATTTCAAACAGGATTGGCATATAATATATGGTATAGTGGTTTTTGGCAAGGAGGACTTTCGGATGAAAGATTTGAAACTGCTGGTGTGGCTCACCCAGTTGGGGCTTTCCGTTGCCATCCCCTTGTTGGGAATGCCACTGCTTGCTCTCTGGCTGCAAAATCGATTTGGTTGGGGACAATGGATCTTCTGGGTAGCGTTGGCACTGGGAATTTGCGGTGCCATCGACGGCTTTCGTACCTCTCTCAAGGCACTGGAGCGACTATCTCAGAACAGGAAAAAGGACGATCCGCCACCTGTATCTTTTTCAGAGCACGACTGACCTGGAGGTTTTTTAATGAATTCTCGCAAACTCGTTTTGGCCGAAACCGGCATTGTAGCCCTGGGGCAAATCGTCTGCACCGGTCTCATGTTTGGGGTTTTCGCCCTGCTGCACCATTTCGACAGCTCTGTTCTTTGGGGCGGTATCATCGGTGCATTGCTTGCCATCGGAAACTTTTTCTTTATGGCACTGGGTGCCATGATCGCCGCCGATAAAGCCGAAAATGAAAACGTCAACGGCGGCAAAATGACCATCCGTTCATCGTATCTGCTGCGCCAGATCCTGCTGGTCGTGTTGTTGTTCGCCTGTGCCTACAGCGGCTATTTCAACGTGGTCGCCCTGGTACTGCCTCTGATTTTTGTCCGTCCCACTCTGACGGTCAGTGAATTTTTCCGAAAGAAGGAGGGGTAACAAATGGAAGTCAATGTTACCGGCCCTTATATTTACTTTACCATTCCTATTTTTGGCGGCATCAATGTGACACAAACCATTCTCTCCTTGTTTGTCGTCACCGTCATTCTCTGTACCGCCGCCGTACTGCTCGGCCGCAACCCCACCAAGCGCCCTGGAAAATCTCAGGTGCTGGTGGAAAAAGGCGTTATGATGATGCGCAACCTTGTCTGTGACACCATGGGTGAGCACAATGCCCACTGGACCCCCTACATCGGCACGATTTTCCTTTCATCCCTTGTGGGCTCTTTGATCGGTCTTACCGGCTTTTTGCGCTCCACAACTGCGGACCTGAGCGTTCCGCTGACCTGGGGCATTATGACCAGTGTCATCATCTGGTATCAGTCCATCAAACGCAACGGTTTCCTCGGCTGGCTGAAGGGCTTCACCGAACCCGTCGTTGTTATGACCCCGATGAATATCATTTCCGAGATCGCCCAGCCCATTTCCATGGCATTCCGTCATTTCGGTAACGTTGCAGGTGGCGGTGTCATCACCAGCATTCTGTACACGGCGCTGGGACTGGCCTCTTCCCTGCTGATCGGCCTGATCTCAAAAACGATCATCACCCCCATTGTGGTATTATTGTTGGGTGCATTTCTGTTCATTCTGGGGATGAAGAAGAAAAAGACCGCCCGCAAGATCATCGGCATCGTATTTGCCGTATTGGGTATCCTCGGCATTCTGGAAAACCTGAATATTCTGACCGGCATTCCCATTTTGCAGTTTGGCATTCCCGCCGTTCTCAGTTGCTATTTCGACCTGTTCTCCGGCTTTGTACAGGCTTTCGTGTTCAGTCTTTTGAGCATGGTCTATATCGGCAACGCCTGCCCTCCCCCTGCGGAGGCTCCCATTGATAATAATTAAATTTATTATAAAAAACACCTTAGGAGGAAACTTTTATGAACGCTGAATTCAACTATTATTTTCTGAAAGCCGCCTGTGCCATCGGTGCAGGTCTGTGCATGGGCATCGGTGCTATCGGTCCCGCTATCGGCGAAGGTAACGCCGTGGGCAAGGCTCTGGAAGGCATGGCTCGCCAGCCCGAAGCTGCCAGCAACCTGCGTACCAACATGATCCTGGGTTGTGCCATCACCGAAACCACCGGTATTTACTCCCTGCTGATCTCTTTCCTGCTGCTGTTCGCCGTTAAGTAAGCCCCTTTCCCCAATCGGCAAAGAAAGGAGCATACCTATGAACGAAGAATTACTGGGTGTCAATATTTTGACCGCTTTGTTCACCCTGGCAAACACCATCGCCATTTATCTGGTGGGAAAGAAGTTTCTCTACGCCCCCATTATGAATATGATCGAAGCTCGGCAGAAAGAAATCGATGACCTCTATGCCGATGCCGGTGCCGCCAGACAGAATGCCCAGGCATTGGAAGCGGAATACACCCAGAAGCTGGCTGTGGCCGCACAGACCGGTGAAGAAATGGTACAGCAGGCAGTTGCACGCGGCCAAAAACGTGAGGATGAGATCATCCGTCAGGCAAGCGCACGTGCCGATGCCATTCTGGAAAAAGCAAATGCGGATATCTGCCAGGAAAAGAAAAAAGCCATCAATGATGCGAAAGATGAAATCTCCGTTATCGCCATCGCCATCGCCGAAAAGGTGGTGAATCGGGAATTGAACGCAGCCGACCACGAAAAACTGGTCGATCAATTCATCGATGATTTGGGTGAAAGCCTATGACCAGTGTCGGAACGGTTTACGGACAAGCCATTTACACATTAGCTCAGGAAGAACAGCTGACCGAGGTCATCTTACCCCAGCTGGAAATGCTGGAAAACTGCTTTGCGCAGGCTCCTGCCTATGCGGAGCTTCTGTCCTGTCAGGCACTGCCCAAGCAGGAACGCTGTAACCTTTTGGACGAAAGTTTAAAAGATTCCGTCCATCCCTATCTTCTCAACTTCCTGAAAATCCTGGTTGAAAAAGGCTATATCCGTCATTTTTCTCACTGCTGCGAAACCTATCGCCGATCCTATTATCAGGACAAGGGCATTCTGCCCGTAAAGGCTGTTACCGCCCTGCCCCTGACCCCCGAGCAGACCGCGCGTCTGACCGACAAGCTGGCCACCATCACCCAAAAGACCATCCTTTTGACCAACGAGATCGATGCAGATCTTTTGGGCGGTATGCGGCTGGACTATGACGGTAAGCAACTGGAAGACAGCGTTTCCCATCGTCTGGAAACCATCCGTCAGTTGCTGAAAAACACCGTACTCTGATGTAGAAAGCAGGTACTGTATGGAATTAAGACCTGAAGAAATTACAAAAATCATCAAAAATCAAATCAAGAACTATGAGCATAGACTGGAAACCAGCGAAACCGGCACCGTCATCCTTGTCGGCGACGGCATTGCCAGAGTATCCGGTCTGAGCAACTGCATGGCCGGAGAGTTGCTGACTTTCCCAAACGGAGCCTATGGCATGGCCCAGAATTTGGAAGAAGAAAGCGTTGCCGTTGTCATTCTGGGTTCCGACAGTGGGATCAAAGAGGGCGATACGGTTCGCCGTACCGGAAAAGTTGTGTCCGTTCCCGTGGGCAAGGCCATGATCGGCCGTGTCGTGGATGCCCTTGGTCAGCCCATTGACGGCAAAGGGCCCATTGATGCCGAGGGTTATCGCCCCATCGAAATGCCTGCCCCAGGTATCATTGAACGTAAGCATGTCAGCCGCCCTCTGCAAACCGGTATCAAAGCCATCGACTCCATGATCCCCATCGGTCGCGGCCAGCGTGAGCTGATCATCGGCGACCGTCAAACCGGCAAGACCACCATTGCGACAGACACCATTCTCAACCAGAAAGGCAAGGATGTGATCTGCATCTATGTTGCCATCGGTCAGAAGCGTTCCACCGTTGCTCAGTTAGTCGAAAATCTGACACTCAGCGGTGCCATGGAGTATACGCTGGTCGTTTCCGCTACCGCTTCCGAGTTGGCGCCCATGCAATTTATCGCCCCTTACACCGGATGCGCCATCGGTGAACATTTTATGCACCAGGGCAAGGATGTGCTGGTCATCTATGATGATCTGAGCAAGCACGCCGTGGCTTACCGTGCAATTTCCCTGCTGATCCGCCGTCCTCCTGGACGGGAGGCCTATCCTGGCGATGTGTTCTATCTTCATTCCCGTCTTCTGGAACGGGCTGCTCAGCTGTCCGACAAACTGGGCGGCGGTAGTTTGACCGCACTGCCCATCATCGAAACTCAGGCCGGTGATGTGTCCGCCTACATTCCCACTAACGTTATTTCCATCACCGATGGTCAGATCTTCTTGGAAACAGAGCTGTATAACGCCGGCATTATGCCTGCTGTCAACCCTGGTATTTCCGTTTCCCGTGTGGGTGGCGATGCCCAGATCAAGGCCATGAAAAAGGTAGCCGGCAGTTTGAAACTGCTCTATTCCCAATATCGTGAATTGCAGAGTTTCGCCCAATTCGGCTCCGATCTGGATGCGGATACCAAGGCACGGCTTGCGCTGGGCGAACGGATCGTTGCTGTTTTGAAGCAGCAAAACAACGCTCCCAAGGAAGTGGCACAGCAGGTTTGCATCATCTATGCCGTCACCAAAGGTTATCTGACGGGCATTCCCGTGGAGCAGGTCCCCTCTTTCGAGCAGCAGCTGGAAACCATTATGGAAAGCCGCTATTTTGACGTGCTGGATTCCATCCGCTCCACCGGAAGACTGGAACCCGAGGCCGAGGAACGGCTAAAGGAAGCCATCACTTCCCTGTTGCCTCAGACTCAGGTGTAAAGGAGGTATAACGCATGGCAGGTGTTTCCTCCAAAGAGATCAAAACGCGCATCCGCAGCATGAAATCCACACGGCAAATCACCAAGGCCATGGAAATGGTGGCCTCATCCAAGCTCCGCCGAGCCCAGGCGCAGATGTACACTTCCCGTCCCTATTTTGAGACCCTTTATGCAACGGTGCAAAATATCGCCGGTAGCAGCAGTGACCTTTCCTCTGCGTATTTGACCGGAAACAACGCCAAAAAGTCACTTTTTGTCGTGATCGCCGGTGACAGAGGGCTGGCCGGTGGCTACAACAGCAATATTTTTAAAATGGCTGTCGCCGCCATGGAGGGGAAAGATGCCGTGGTTCTGCCCATTGGCAAAAAGGCCACCGAATTTTTCGGCAACAAGTCCTATCCGCTTTTCCCCGTCAGTGAAATAACCACCGAAGAGCTGACCGCTTCCCACTGTTTCTCACTGGCCAAGCAGCTTTGCAAAGCTTTCCAGAGCGGCGAATATGGTGAAATTCACATCGGATATACCAATTTTGTCTCCGTCCTGTCCCAGGAACCTGCTGTTTTGCAGGTACTGCCACTGTTGCGGCAGAAGGTATCCGGCGAGCACACGGCGGACGTGATTTACGAGCCGGACAGCGCCACTGTTTTTGAGACCATCATTCCCGAATATGTCGGCGGTATTCTCTATGGAACGTTGTGTGAAAGCCGTGCAGCAGAACAGGCCGCACGCCGCACCGCCATGGACTCCGCCACCCAAAACGCCGACGATATGATTGCTGATTTGAACCTGAAGTATAACCAGGCTCGTCAAGCCGCTATTACCCAGGAAATCACCGAAATCGTTGCCGGTGCCTAATTGAAATACACAAGGAGTTGGATCCTATGTCTAAAAATAAAGGTTCTGTGGTCCAGGTCATGGGCCCAGTTCTTGACATCCGCTTTCCTGACGGAAAGCTGCCCCAGCTGCTTTCTGCAATCGAAGTAGAGCTGGAGGGCAGAAAAATCGTGGCTGAAGTTGCACAGCACGTTGGCGATAACGTGGTACGTTGCATTGCCATGAGTTCTACAGACGGCCTGCAACGTGGCGTTGAAGCTGTTGATACTGGCGCGCCGATTTCCGTTCCCGTAGGCGACGAATGCCTCGGCCGTGTCTTTAATCTGCTTGGTCAGCCCATTGACGAAAAACCCACGCCCAACGCCCCCGAAAAATGGCCCATTCACCGTCCCGCTCCTGCATACGATGAGCAGCAACCTGCCACCGAGCTGCTGGAAACCGGTATCAAGGTCATTGACCTGATTTGCCCTTACGCCAAAGGTGGTAAGATTGGCCTCTTTGGCGGTGCAGGTGTGGGTAAGACCGTCCTGATTCAGGAGCTGATTTACAACATTGCCACCGCTCATAACGGTTACTCCGTCTTTACCGGTGTCGGCGAACGTACCCGTGAAGGCAATGACCTGTATAACGAAATGACCGAGTCCGGCGTTATTTCCAAAACCGCCATGGTCTTCGGTCAGATGAACGAGCCCCCCGGAGCCCGTATGC
>CAZVMK010000041.1:0-12065 GCA_964628315.1 uncultured Oscillospiraceae bacterium | reverse complement strand
ATTTCCGAGCAGATCTCTCCTGCCGGCACGGAAGCTTCCGGCACCGGCAATATGAAGCTGATGCTCAACGGTGCCGTGACTTTGGGCACCATGGACGGCGCCAACGTGGAGATCGTCAAAGAAGCCGGTATCGAAAACGAGTATATCTTCGGTGCTACCGTGCAGGAGATCAACTCCGGTAAGGATGCTTATTGCCCCCGCGCTATCTACGACCGCGATCCTCACATCCGTCGTGCACTGGATACACTGGTGGATGGCACTGTCCCCACCGATGATCAGCAGAAAGAACTGTACCACGCCATTTTGGATGGCGCAAGCTGGCACAGAGCTGACCACTACTATATCCTGTGGGACTATCTGACCTATATTGAGGCCAAGTTGCAGGCCAACCGCGATTACGCCGACCGTCTGGCTTTCGGCCGTAAATGTCTGGTCAATATTGCTTCCGGCTCCAAGTTCTCCTCTGACCGTACCATCCGTCAGTACGCCGAAGATATCTGGCATGTCAATCCCATCGAATACTAAGAAACGATATAAAAATAGCGTTGCCGAATCGGCAACGCTATTTTTATACAATTACTTCTTTTCGGCGGCGACCTCGCCTTGGGTCTTACCGCAGTTACAGCGCACCATATACGGATTCATTCTGCCACAGCTGCACTGCCACCATTTCCCTTTTGAAGAAGCAGGGCGATACACTTTGGGTCTGGACAACGCCACGATCAGCGCTATCGCTCCAAAGAAAAACCCCCACCAGAACCAGTTGGTGGTATAGCCCTTATTTCGAATAACACGCTGGGTCAAAAAGCCCATCAGTATCTCAATCGCAAGGGCGAAAGCGGCCAAAGTCAATATCAACGATATCATAAAACCACCTTTTCTATTCGATGATGAGGACATTGTAGCACAACTGCCTTGTTTTTACAAGATAGAAAGCGCCCCAATGCCTCGGGGCGCTTTCCATTACAGTCTGGCGGCATCGGCGCCTTTTAATTCTAACTGCAACTTGTCCGCAATCAGGGCAATAAATTCGGAATTTGTCGGTTTGCCCTTGGTATTACTGACCGTGTAGCCGAAGAAGCGCTGTAACGTATCCAGGTCGCCCCGATCCCAGGCCACCTCGATCGCATGGCGAATGGCTCGCTCCACACGGCTGGGTGTCGTTTGGAATGTTTTCGCCACCTGGGGATACAGCACTTTGGTGATGGCGTTGATCACATCCATATCATTAACGGCGATGATTATGGCTTCTCTCAGATACTGATAGCCTTTGATATGCGCCGGTACGCCGATTTCATGGATGATGCTCGTGACCATGGCCTCAATATCAGCCTTGTCCCCACGGCGCAATGCGCCGTTCTTTTTTGACTCTCCACCCCGAATTTCTTCCAGCCGCTCCACCAGCGCATCCATGTCGCAGGGTTTCAGCATCAGATATCTGGCACCCAGATTTGCCGCTGTCGCCGCCACATATTCCGTGATAAAGCCGGATGTAACCAGCACCGCAGGTTTCTGATGTTCCGCTGCCAGCGCTTTCAAAATGCTAATGCCATCCCGTTTGGACAGCATCAGATCCAGCACCACGATCTGCGGCTTTAACTCCACGATCCGGCGCAGCGCCTGCTCGCCATCACAGGCGCTGCCGACCACATGAAACTTATTCGTCCGCTGCAACGCAGTGGTGAGATGTGTGCAAAATTCTTCCGTGCTGTCCGCGATAAAAACGGTAGTTTGATTTTCCATATTCTTACTCTCCAGTCCTAGGTTGTTCCCCCTGGGTAATTCCCCAGAAACGACAGGATTATCCTAGCATAATAAATGTTATTTTGCAAGTTAATTTCGAAACATTTAGTCGTCTTAAATCGACATTTTATCTACCGAAAATCATTTTTTCGAAACTTTTCGATATTTTTCGACATAGAAATACAAAAAATAACATTTCCCGAACTCTCATTTCTCTTTGGTTGACGGCAGCAAAATTATAGTGTACAATGGGTACAGAAAACCATGAAAGGGGCATTATTATGAACGAAACTTGGAATTTGGATCCCATCTACAAAGGCTTTGATGATCCCGTATTTACTCAGGATATGGCCGCTCTGGAAAACAAGGTTGCGGAAATTGTCGCATTCGGCACAACCCTCCCCACCCTTTCTCCCCTTGACGGTCTGAAACAGGGAATTGCACTGCAAGAGCAGTTCACTCTCCTTCTGGGAAAGTTGGCCGGCTACGCTTCCCTGCGGCAAGCGGCTGAAACCAGAAATCCCGAAGCAGGTTCTCGTATGGGGCAGGTCATGCAGCTGTACAGCGGTGTTGCCGCTTCTTTTGCCGCATGGCAGGAATGGGCCTCTAAAATCGACAATTTGCAGGAAATCGTGGCAAATGATGAAGATTTGCGCGACTACAGCTTCCTGTTCAGAAACATCGCCGAGTCCAGCCGCTATCTGCTGTCCGGCATGGGCGAGCAAATCGCCGCCAGTCTGCACCTGTCCGGCGGTGATGCCTGGGCCGAGATGCAGCAGTATCTGACCAGCACTGTCCCCGTGGAATACAACGGTAGCACCACCAACCTGTCCACCATTCGCAATCTGGCATACGATTCCGACCCTGCCGTCCGCAAGGCCGCCTATGAGGCGGAACTGGGCTGCTACGACCGCATCAAAGATGCAGTTGCCTATGCGTTGAACTCTATCAAGTTGGAAACCATCTCCGATTGTCAGCTTCGTGGCTACGCTTCTCCTCTGGAACGTACTCTCAAGCAGTCCTATATGAAGCAGGAGACTCTCGATGCCATGCTGTCCGCCATGGACGAGTATCTGCCGAAATTCTGGCAGTATCTGCGCGCCAAAGGCAAGGCGCTGGGCCACGAAAACGGTTTGCCCTGGTATGACCTGTTTGCCCCCATGGGTGCATCTTCTACCAAGTTCACTGCCGAGTCCTCCCGTGAATATCTGGTGAACCTGTTTGCGGAGTTTGACAGCGAGCTGTCCGAAATGGTTGCGACCGCTTTCGACAACGCCTGGATTGATTTCTATCCCAGAGACGGTAAATCCGGCGGCGCATTCTGCGCCGGCGTGGATTGCCTGGGCGAAAGCCGCATTCTGACCAATTTCGACGGTCTGTTCACCGACGTGGTCACACTGGCACACGAACTGGGTCACGCTTTCCACAACCAATGCATCAAAAACCACCGTCCCCTGAACCACGATTATTCCATGCCTCTGGCCGAGACAGCCTCTACCTTCAACGAATGTGTGGTCATGGCCTCTGCCATCGGCAAAGCCGCAGACAAGGCTGAGAAAATCGCCCTGATCGAGTCCCAGTTGCAGGATGCCACGCAGATCATCTGCGACATCTACTCCCGTTTCCGTTTCGAGAAGATGGTCTTCGACAACCGTGGTCAGATGTTTATGAATGCGGACAAGCTCTGCGAATTCATGACCGAGGCACAGAAGCAGTCTTATGGCGACGGTCTGGACCCCAATGCAATGCACCCGTATATGTGGGTCTGCAAGAGCCACTACTACGGCCCCACCTACTACAACTTCCCCTATGCTTTCGGCGGTCTGTTTGCCCGTGGTCTGTATGCACAGTATGAAAAGGAAGGCGCCGCCTTCGTTCCCAAGTACAAGAAACTGCTGTACACCACCTGCGTTGCCACCGCAGAAGATACCGCCAAAGTGGCCGACATTGACCTGACCGACAAGGCATTCTGGTGCAGCGCTCTGCAGACCATCGCCGACCAGATCGACCTGTTCTGCGCCCTTGTGGAGGAATAAACATGGATAACAGAATCATCGCACTTGCCGATTTTCTCAATCGCTCCGTCAGCAATTATCATGCCGTGGCCGCGCTGTCCGAAGAACTGGAGCAGGCAGGTTATACCCGTCTTTCCGAAAAGGAGAACTGGGAACTGGTCTCCGGCGGCAAATATTATATGCAGCGAAACGGCACCGCACTGATTGCTTTTCGTGTTCCCCAAAACGCTCCTTTGGGTTTTCTGCTGACCGCAAGCCACTCCGATCGTCCCTGCTTTAAAGTCAAGGAAAATCCCGAATTGAAAAATACCTATATCCGTCTGGCCGTGGAGCGCTACGGCGGTATGCTCATGTCCACCTGGCTGGACCGTCCCCTGTCCGTTGCCGGCCGTGTGCTGGTGGAGACCGAAAACGGCATTGAGACCAAGCTGGTCAACATCGACCGTGATCTGCTGCTGATTCCCAACGTTGCCATCCACATGAACCGGCAGGCAAATGATGGATATAAGTGGAATCCTGCCAGTGATCTGCTCCCCCTGTTTTCCGGTAAGGAAAGTGCCGGTAAATTTGCGGCACTTCTGGAAGAAGCCGCCGGCGGTAAAGTATTGGGGCACGATCTTTCCCTGTATATCCGCCAAAAAGCCTCTGTATGGGGTTGTGACGAGGAGTACATCTCCTCCGCCGCACTGGACGATCTGGCCTGCGCATGGTGCTGTACCCAGGGTTTCCTGAAATCCGGTAACAGCGATAATATGCCTATCCTCTGCGTATTTGACAACGAGGAAGTTGGTTCCTCTTCCCTGCAGGGCGCTGACTCCGACTTGCTGGAAGTCGTGCTGGAGCGGATCTGCGCCGCACTTGATTTGGACAAAAATCGGATGCTGGCACAAAGCTTCATGCTATCTGCCGACAACGCCCATGCCATCCACCCCAATCATCCCGAGTACGCCGACCCCAACAACGCCCCCGTTGTCAATCAGGGCGTAGTGCTGAAATTCAATGCCAATCAGCGCTATACCACCGATGGCGTTTCGGCGGCTGTTTTCCGCAAAGTATGCGCAAGCGCCAACATCCCCGTGCAGACCTACTGCAACCGTGCCGATCTGGCAGGCGGCTCTACACTGGGCAACATTTCTTTGACCCATGTGTCCATTCCGAGTGCCGACATCGGCCTGCCCCAGCTGGCCATGCACTCCAGCTTTGAGACCGCAGGCACCAAAGATGCTATCTACATGGAGGAAGCCATTGCCAAATTCTATGGCACCACCCTGACCTGCGACAACGGCGTTTATACCTTGAAGTAATCAACAAATTGAAAGCAGCAGACGTTTTCACGTCTGCTGCTTTTCTGTTCAGTTGTCTAATATTCCTCACCCAGACAAATTATTTCATAATTTTCAATACCTTGATCCCATTTATCTACAAGAAAGCCGCCATCCTCTTTTTCGATTGCATCCCATTGTTCTTGTGTTCCTGCAAAATAGATTTTTCTTACCGCTGTCCCAGAAAATGCGCTGTCTCCAATATATAAAACACCAACATTTATATAAACTTCTCGCAGGCTCTCACAATTACAAAATGCATGTTCTGAAATATATTCTATACTTTCCGGCAAATGAACACTCTGGATCAGCTGACCACGTTGGCCAAACATTCCGGCAAATGCATACGAACCAATTACTCTTATTTCTTCCGGCACCTCTACTGTTTGCTCATTGATATAGCTTCTTACCAATGTATAATTTTTTATTTGCCTGTCCGAAAATCCGTAGCAATTTACGCATTGATACCATCCAATAAGTGCAAAACAAGCCGCAACAATACCGCATACAACGCGGATGCACCAATCGACTTCAGTATGTATCAAATAATCAGTTACAACACAAATAATCGCCAAAACGCACACAACTGCGCCTATAATCATTGCAGCAATAGAAAACCCTCTTGCACCCGCAAGTACGCACACAACCGTGCACACCGCAAGTACAATAAATAAAACGCTTAATACAACAGATATGTTCTTATATATTTTCGCTTTTCGATCTTCTGAACGCATTGCAGGTTTTATGCTAAATTGATTATCTCTCTGTTCTTTATCTCTAAGTAATGCTTCTTTCTTCTTTTGTTTCTCTTCCAGTTTTTGTTTTTTTGCATTTGCTTTTGTGCTTTCGATTAACTGCTCCAGCTTTATGCGCTCCAATTCATCGCGCAATTTTTTTAGCTCTGCGTTTTCTTCCATCTCTGTCGGCTTTGAAACCATCTGATAGGGATTTTCCTTAGCCTCAACAATGCGATGTGCAACGTCGAGAGGCTTGGTAGCCCACTCATAGCCCTCGAAGAATTCTTTTACTTTTGCTTCCGCTATATCTTCCGCATCTTCTGAATAATCTTCTATTAAATATTCAACCCGCGGTTTTTTGTAGCACAAGTCAATCTTGTCATAAGAGAGATTCCCCCTCCCCACCTGGCAAGCATTATCCATATCCTGTTGCTTAACAAAAGATATCTCGCGGTTCAAAGCATCACAACTGTTATTACGGGAATTTGACGATGAAACAAAAACAATCACTCGACAATTCTTAATAGCCGTTGCCAACTCTGAACCATAATTCGTCTTTGCACCACTTCCATGCTGCAAATTTCGAGATGAGATATAGCAACTAATCTTTTGCTTGTTTTCCAAATAATTTACCAGCGCCATTGCCTTTGCCTGATCCTTGGCGGAATAAGCTATAAAGGCATCTCGTGACAAATTGCAGTCGAAAATGCCTTTATCGATTTCTTTTGCTTTATGAATAACTCTGTCCCGAAATTTATTTCCTTCGTCAGAACTGTCACCATACCCTCGCTGAATCAAGTCCAACGTCTCGCCCAACACGCCAGACAAAACTTTTGGTGATTTAATCAAGAATTCAATGATTTCATCCAACATCTCCACGTTCCGCTGTGCATCAATGTCAGCTATAAACGCACCAATTTCACGATAATTGCAATTACGCTCGTTGGCAAGTGTAAAGAACGAAGCATATAGATCATCTTCCTTAATATCACGAATTTTGGAGCATAATTCAAGGATTTCTTCGCTGTTTGTATATTGTTTTTTCAGTTGCGTGTACAGTTCCCTGTGTAATTTTGCTATTTTCTCTTCCTGCGCAGAATCCAGTACGTCCTTTATTACATTTTTCATCTGATTAACGTCAGCGTCTAGTTCAATCTTATACTGTGTTCCGCAATAATTGCATCGGTATCTTTTATTGTCATCTATTCGCAGATCACCACCGCATTTTCGACATGTACACGAAATTAATTCTTTCATATTGCCATCCTCGTTTCACACTATTCATCATATTCGATGCCAAAGGCAAACATATCCTTATATCAGTACATACTCTGCAAAAGTCCTGCCAGGCAGCAGGTCACAGCTGCGCAACGATGGGCAGAAAGGGTTTCAAAAGTGGGATAATCCATATCCGCTTCTTCATCGGCCTTATCGGAAATGGCACGCAAAATCACAAACGGCACACCATTACGATAGGCCGTGTGTGCAATGGCACTGCCCTCCATTTCCGTACACTGTGCCTGGGTCAGCTGAACGATTTTGGCTTTCTGTTCCCGCGTGCACACGAATTGGTCGCCGGTGGCGACACGTCCCAGCTTGATGTGTCCTGGATGGACGGTTTCGGCGGCCGTTACCGCCAGCTCTACCAACTGTGGATCCGCCGGAAAGGCGATCACATCCATGCCAGGAACTTTGCTGGGAGGATAGTCAAAAGCCGTACAATCAAAATCATGATAGATGGCATCCTGACTGACCAGCAGATCGCCCACATCCAGATCGTTGCACAGAGAACCTGCAATTCCGGTGTTGACCAAATGAGTGACATGGAATGTGGAGCAGAGGATCTGCGCGCACATGGCCGCATTTACCTTGCCCACGCCGCACTGAACCACCACCGCAGGCAGTCCCTCCAGGACGCCCTCACAGAACTCCATTCCGGCAATGGTCGCGATGTTTTTGCCCTCCATCTTTTCCTTGAGGGTCTCCACCTCCACCACCATCGCACCGATAATTCCTAATTTTTTCATATTATCTCCTCATTTCGGGTAAATCAGTCGACTTTCGTCCGCATTTTCCAGCAAATCCGCATATTTTTTGCCCCAGTAATTGGCCATGGGCAAATTCATATCCAGATAGTTGCCGCAGTCCTTTGCCGATGCCCCAGGAACCTCTCCTCGGAATGTAGCGATGAAGCGGAAGCAATCCCGCACCAAGGGCAAGACATCCCGAGCGGACAAATCCCCCTTCATCAGCAGGTAAAAACCGGTACGGCAGCCCATGGGGCCAAAATACAGCACTTTTTCTTTCCACATGGGCTCATTACGCAGGTATGTGGCGGCCAAATGCTCTATGGTGTGTACTTCGGCGGTGTTCATGACCGGTTCTTCATTGGGAGAGGTCAGCCGCAGGTCAAAGGTGGTCACCGTTTGCTCTCCGACCGCATCTTTCCTGGAAACGTAAAGTCCAGGCTGCAGCAAAATATGATCAATGGTAAAACTTGTGATTTTTTCCATATATATGCTCCTGTTGTTTTCTTTCATCATACTCTATTTTGCCCCAAAATGCAAGGAAAACATATTTTTCGGCATAGTATAGAAAATATCTTGCTTTTTTTCGATTTTTCATATAGAATAAGCAGTGATAAAATTACACGAAAGGTAGGGCTGAAGTCATGGAAAACCAGCCTATGCAAGAAAACAACCCCCGCACTCCCAGACGGAAACAGAAATCCAAATCCCAGATTTTTAAGGAAGTGTATCTGCCGTTCATTTTGGCAGCTGTCGCTATTCTGGCCGTCGTCGGTATTATCGTCGCCGTCGTTTCCAATATAGGCGGCTCCAACCCCGATACCGATTCCGATGCAAATGCCGCCAAACTGGAAAAGCAGGCCGAAAAGTTGCTCACCGAAGCCGAAGCGTTGGCAAACAGCTACGACTATGAAGGCGCACTGGAAAAGCTGGGAAAATTCAGCGGTGATTTGAAGGATTTCCCCAAAATCGCCGATGCCATCGAAGCTTACACCGCCGTTATGGATACCTTGGTCACATGGAACGCCGATCAGGTCTATAACCTTTCTTTCCACACGCTCATCGCCGATATGGGCGCAGCGTTGGCGGATAAGACCTACGGTCTGAGCGGCAACGGCAAATATAATACCAATTTCATCAGCACCGAAGAATTCTCCGCCATTTTGGAACAGCTCTACAAAGGTGACTATGTTCTGGTCAGTATGTACGATTTGTATGAGTACAATGAAGAAAACCAGACCTATACCACTAAGGAGCTGAAACTGCCTGCCAACAAAAAGCCCCTCATGCTGACCGAGACCCTGTGCAACTACTTCGGTTACATGGAAAGCAGCCACGCATTTGCCACCAAGCTGCTACACAACAAGGACGGTTTCTACAATGAAATGACCCTGTCCGACGGTTCCGTTGTCACCGGTGCTTATGATATGGTACCCATTCTGGAAGCTTTTATCGCCGAGCACCCCAACTTCTCCTACCGCGGTGCCCGTGCTACCCTGGCCATGTGCGGCTATGACGGCATTTTCGGCTACCGCATCACTTCTACCACGCTGAGCCAGGAAGATCTGGCCCAGGAGCAGGCTGATGCTACCGCCCTGATCAAGGCCCTGCGCGATGCCGGCTATACCATTGCCTGCTACAGCTACAATAACGAGGCCTATTCCAACGATACTACCATCCGTAATGATCTGACTCAGTGGACTTCCAAAATCACTCCTGTTGTCGGAGAAGTTGACTTGCTCGTCTTCCCGAGAGAGACCGACATTGGCACCTCTTACGCCAACAACAAGCGTTTTGACGTACTCTATGAGAATGGTTTCCGCTTCTTCATGGGTAACAGCAATAATATTTTCTCCGAAGTCGGCACCAATTATGTCCGCCACAACCGACTGATGGTAACCGGCTCCAATCTGGCCAACCACAGCGCCTGGTTCAAGGATCTGCTCGACACCGACGGTCTTCTGGACAGCCGCCGCGGAAAGATTTCCCAGTAACACAATATCCTGCATTGCAAAACCGCACCTCCGACCGGAGGTGCGGTTCATTCATTTACTTCATCAATTTGCACACAAGTTCCGTGTATGCCACAGGGTCTGCCAGCGGCAAATCCGCCATCAGCTGTGCCTGGCAATAGAGCAGTTGTGCATAATCCTTTGCTTTCAGGGGGTCTTCCGCCATGGCACTCTGCAGTGCCTTGACTGCCTCATGCTCTGCGTTGATCTCCAGAATGCGGCCCACATCATAAGCGAATTCGGGGTTGGCTTTCTTCATGTATTTTTCCATTTCAAAGCTCATGCCGCCCTCCGGAACCATAGCAACGGGATGGTTGCCCAAGTCCGCAGACAGGCGCACTTCCTTAACCTGTTCGCCCAAGGACTCTTTCACAAAGGTCAGCAGGCCCTTCATCTGCTCGGCTTTTGCTTCCAGCTCCTTTTTCTCATCCTCGGTTTGCAGGCCCAGATCTTCCGTGGCCGCATTGCAGAACTGCTTTTCCTCGTAGGTCATCAGCGTCTGAGGAATGAATTCATCCACATCCTCGGTGCAAAGCAACACATCATAGCCCTTATTCTCCAGGGTCTCCACCTGAGGCAGCTTGCTCAGGCGTTCTCTGCTCTCGCCAGGAATGTAATAGATTTTCTCCTGACCCTCTGCCATAGCAGAAACATATTCTGCCAGCGTGATCAGTTTCTTCTGCTTGTGGGAATAGAACAGCAGCAGATCCTGAACCGCATCCTTGTGGACACCGTATTCACTGACACAGCCGTATTTCAGCTGACGGCCGAAAGCGGCATAGAACTGCTCATATTTTTCCCGATCGTTCTCCAGGATGGATTTGAGTTCGGATTTGATCTTCTTTTCGATGTTACGGGCAATGACTGTGACCTGTCTGTTTTGCTGGAGCATTTCACGGCTGATATTCAGGCTCAGGTCCTGACTGTCCACAATGCCGCGGACAAAGCGGAAATGATCCGGCAGCAGGTCCTCACAGTTTTCCATGATCATCACGCCGGAGGAATATAGTTGCAGGCCTGGCTTAAACTCCCGAGAATAGAAATCATAAGGTGCCTTGGAGGGAATATACAGCAGTGCCTTGAAAGACACACTGCCCTCGGCACTGGTATGGATCACGGCTGCGGGTTTGTTGTAATCGAAGAAGCGTTCCCGATAGAATGCATCATATTCTTCTTCGGTCACATCCTTCTTTGCGCGCTGCCACAGGGGCACCATAGAGTTCAGGGTATCCTCTTCCATATAGGACTCATAGCCATCATCATCCTCTTTCTTTCGGGACTTCGACACTTCCATACGAATGGGATAGCGAATATAGTCGGAATACTTTTTCACCAGCGAACGAATTTCATATTCTTCCAGGAATTGGGAGAATTTCTCTTCTTCCGTATCCTCCTTGATGGTCATGATCACGTCTGTACCGGCGGTATTTCTGGTAGTTTCCTCAATGGTATAGCCATCGGTGCCGTTGGATACCCAGCGATATGCCTTTTCCTCGCCGTACTTTCTGGAAACCACGGTCACAGAGGAAGCCACCATAAATGCCGAATAGAAACCAACGCCGAACTGGCCGATGATATCAATATCCTCCTGCTTCTCCATGGCCTGCTTGAATCCCAGAGAGCCGGACTTGGCGATGGTGCCCAGGTTTTCTTCCATCTCGGCTCTATCCATGCCGATACCGTTGTCGGAAACTGTCAGAACACGATTTTGCTCGTCACGGGTGATGGTGATGGCAAAATCTTCACGGTTCAGCCCCACCTTGTCATCCGTCAGAGCGGTATAAGCCAGCTTGTCGATGGCGTCGGAAGCGTTGGAAATGATCTCACGCAGGAAAATTTCCCGATGGGTGTAGATAGAATGGATCATCATATCCAGCAGCCGAGCCGACTCTGCCTTGAATTGCAGTTTCTCCATAAATAAAAACACTTCTTTCGTTTAATATTAGCACTCTTATTGCTTGAGTGCTAATATTATACCGCACTCACAGAAAAAAGCAACCCCTTTTTCAAAAAGTTATTGGTTTATTCACAAATAGACTCCGCCGAAAAATTTGTTAAATTGTGCAATAAATACGTTGATTTATTGTGAATATATGATATAATTATGCTGTATTTTTATGTCCCGTTTCTATCGTTAAATAATTTTTTGGATATATAAGGAGTTTGAAATGATCACAGTCAACAACCTCGGTATGCAATTCGGCGGCCA
>CAZVMK010000040.1:0-12590 GCA_964628315.1 uncultured Oscillospiraceae bacterium | reverse complement strand
TCGTTCAGCTCGGAATAGGCGTTGCCCATCTCACTGCGGCAGATGAAGAACTCGAACCGCTCAGTCAGTCGGGGATCCTCGGGAGATTTCTTGGTCAGAGGAGAAACCTCAACGGGATACATGGTAATGAAAGTAGGCTGAACCAAATGCTCCTCCACCTTCTGATCGAAAGTGGCATACAGGGCGTTGCCCCAGGTCTTTTCGGCAGCATCAGCCAGTTCTACGCCGATGGCGTTAGCCGCAGCCACAGCCTCTGCATCATCGGTGATCGCACCGAAGTCGATGCCGGCATACTTTTTGACCGCCTCCACCATGGTCAGACGGGGCCAACCAGGAGTCAGGTCGATTTTCTCGCCCATCCATTCCAGTTCATAGGTTCCCAGATACTTCTTGGCGAAGGAACTGTAAATCCCCTCCGCAATGTCCATCATATCATGGAAGTCGGCATAAGCCTGATACAACTCCACCGTCGTAAACTCGGGGTTGTGCTTGGGGTCCATACCCTCATTACGGAAAATACGACCGATCTCATAGACACGGTCCATGCCGCCAACGATCAGCCGCTTCAGGGGCAGCTCCGTGGCAATACGCATATACATATCGATATCCAGTGTATTGTGGTGGGTGATGAAAGGGCGGGCGGATGCGCCGCCGGCGATGGTATTGAGCACCGGAGTTTCCACTTCGATATAGCCCATGTTATCCAGATAATCACGCATGTGCTTGATGAACTGGGAGCGAATGACGAAGTTACGCTTGACCTCGGGATTGACCATCAGGTCCACGTAGCGCTGGCGGAAACGGGTCTCCTTATCCGTCAGACCGTGGTACTTTTCGGGCAGGGGCAGCAAAGACTTGGCCAGCAGCACAACCGAGCTGACACGGATAGAGATCTCGCCGGTCTTGGTGGTAAACACCTGGCCCTCACAGCCCAGGATATCGCCGATGTCCAGCTTCTTAAAGCGAGCGTATTCTTCCTCGCCCAGCTCATCGATCTTGACAAACAGCTGGATACGGCCCTTGGTATCCTGCAAATCGCAGAACATGACCTTGCCCTGACCGCGCTTGCTCATCAGGCGGCCGGCAACTTTGACGGACTTTTCAGCGAAAGTCTCGTAATTTTCCTTGATATCCTCGGAGTATGCATTGAAATCAAACTTTGTTTGAACAAAAGGATCCCGTCCCTCTGCCTGCAGGGCAGCCAGTTTGTCGCGACGGATCTGGGCCTGCTCAGAAACAGGCAATTCCGCTTGTGGTACAAATTTTGCCATGATCAGCCCTCCCGAGACAGGCTCACGACCTTCATGGTGTAGGTGCCGTTGGGCGCATTGACTGTGAAGCTCTCACCGGCAGCCTTGCCCACAATGGCACGGCCGAAAGGAGAGTCATCAGACAGCTTGCCCTCCATAGGGTTTGCTTCCTGAGAACCGGTGATGCGGTAGGTGGTACGCTTGCCGTTCTTGTCCTCCACGATCACAGTGCAGCCCAGGCCGACACGGCCGGAAGCTTCATTTTCATCCTCGATGATGACAGCATGAGCCAAAATATCCTCGATTTCGGCAATACGGCCGTAGAGCTTTGCCTGCTCGTTCTTAGCGGCATCGTATTCGGAGTTTTCGGACAAGTCACCGTAGGAACGGGCTTCTGCGATCATTGCCGCGATTTCGCGTTCACGGGTGGTCTTCAAATAATTCAGTTCTTTTTCCAGCTCATTCAGGCGCAAGCCGGTAATTTTATATTCCTTTGCCATAATCAGTTTCCTTTCTGTCAGCAAAAATATTCATAGCTTCTTGAATTATATCCTTTTTTATGCGCTTCGTCAAGGATTTTCTGCGTTTTTTAGGGCATTTATTGCGGCGACGATCTGCGGATCCTCCATTGGCTCCAGTGTTCCGGCATAAATTTGCCCATAAACCTCATCCGAAACCTCAACGATCACATCCGGTGTCAGCCCGACGCCCTCTAAATCGACATCTTTCGGGGTCGTATATCGACCGGTGGAAACACCCACGGCCGAACCGTCGCTGAGGACATAGACCTGTTGAGAGTGGCCCTTGCCCTGTGTCTGCTGCCCCACAAGGACGGCCCAATCGTACTCTCTCAGCGCGGCGGCAAAAAATTCCGCCGCCGAATAGGAACTGTCATTGATAAGCACCGCCATAGGGATCTGCAGACAATTTGCATCGGAAGTTTCCGTTTCTTTCCGACCGGTATAGTAGTAGCTGTGGAACAGATCACCCTCGGGAAGCAAGTCATCCAGAACCTTGACCAATTCGTTCAAATATCCGCCGCCGTTGAACCGCACGTCGAAAATAAGTGCCTGAGCCCCTTGCTCCACCAGCCCGTTTACAGCCGCCATGGTTTCATCGTAGCAGTTGGTATTGAAGTTTACAATGGTCACAAGGCCAATGTTATCCTCCAGCATCGTTCCTGTAGCCACAACGGTCTTCACCGTTTTTCTTGTAACGGTGAAGGCATTCTCCGTGCCATTGCGCATGACCGTGATTTTCACCGTTGTGTTTTCCTTACCGCCGATCAGCGCTGTGCCCTCATCCGCACTGAGCCCTGCAACGCTCCGGTCATCTACCGCAACGATCAGATCCCCTACCGAAATTCCCGCTTCCTCCGCAGGTCCGCCCTGTACAACTTTTTCGATCAGATATCCTTCGTCCGTTGTTCGAACGGTCACGCCGATCCCCACATAGCTGTTGTTTTGCCGCTGCTTGAACGCCTCATATTCATCCGCCGGAATGTAGTAGCTCCACCGATCGCCCAATGCATCCACCATAGCCTCGGCCGCCGCTTCTTCCAACGTTTCCCGATCGACACCGTCCACGAACTTTTCCGCCAGCAGATTTTCCAGTTCTTCCAATTTGCAGTCAGCGGAATTTTGGGTAAAAAACAGTGTGCCCAGCACCGTGGCCGCGATCACCAAAAGATAGGACAGGGGCAACAATAACTTTTTCACGATAAATCACCTCAGAAACAGCTTTCCCACAGCCTTTCCGGCTGTGGGATCTTTCTTCATGTCAATTTCAGGACAGGGCACTTACCAGCAGGGACAGCATCAGGCTCAGCACCATAACGCCGGCCATGACGCCAGCCAGAACCGTTGCGATTTTCTTGTTCATGCTCATTCTCCTTTGTATTGGGGGCACCCGTTGCTCCCACTTATATAGTTAAATTGTATCACAACCGAAAAACGAAGTCAATGAAAATACCGCTAAAAATGCAAAAAGCAGAGCCGCACCGCGGCCCTGCCTGGTTTTTTAACGAACCTCTCTGGAAGACAGATACTTTCGGACCATCAATGCGACTTTGAAGACGATCGCATGGTCGAACTGCCGCAGATCCAGACCGGTCAACTTCTTGATCTTTTCCAGACGATACACCAGCGTATTTCTGTGGACAAAGAGTTTTCTGGAAGTTTCGGAAACGTTCAGGTTGTTTTCAAAGAACTTGTTGATGGTAAACAAGGTCTCCTGGTCCAGAGAATCGATGGAATTTTTCTTGAAGACTTCCGTCAGGAAAATGTCGCACAGGGTAGTAGGCAGCTGATAGATCAGACGGCCGATACCCAGATTTTCATAGTTGATGATGCTCTTTTCCGTGTCGAAGACTTTGCCCACATCGATGGCAGTCTGAGCTTCCTTGTAGGAGTCGGACAGAGAACGCAGATGTTCTGCCACGGTGCCGATACCGATGACTGTTTTAACGAACAACTCGTTTTTCAGGGTCTCCTCTATCTGAACGGCGATATTTTCCAGTTCCTCCGGTTCTGTTTCCTGGGCCAACTGCTTGATGACGGCGATATCCGTCTCATTGATGCTCAGCACAAAATCCTGTTGCTTATCGGGGAACATATCGGAGAGCACATCCACTGTTGCCACATCACCATGTCCCAACTGACGAACCAGGAATACCGCTCTGGGCGCATCGGTCGCAAAATGCAGTTCTTTGGCGCGGATGTAGATATCACCTGAAAGGATGTTGTCCATGATGATATTCTTTACGAAGGTGCCACGATCGTGCTTCTCCTCGTAAAAATCTTTTGCATCGTTCAATGCAATATAGGCCATGGAGCAGTATGCCTTTGCCAGCTCATCGTCACCGGTGCAGAAAACCGCATATTCAAAGAAATTGCTGTTGTTAAAAATCGGCTTGAATGTTTTCTGGCCGTAGGTGACCACCTGTTCGGGGCTGTTGGAAACTTTCAGCACCGCTTCGGGCCATCTTTCGCCCAAAAAAGCAACATCGGTACAAGACACCACATGGCCATCGGCATCGATAACGCCAAAGGCGCGGTCCGTCACTTCCTTCAGCTGTACCATAACACTCTGAAAAACACTATTCGACATAGATATGCCTCCTTGCAAAAGTGCATAAATGCGTATTTCACAAAATTACACGAACATTATACACTGCTTTTGCACATTTTGCAAGTACCTTTTGACATAATATTGCAAAAACTTGGTCATTTTTTAGGTAATATACCAAAGGTTTCCCTATCCATCGGCCAAAAACGCTGAAAATGATTTGTTCAAAACGTCAATTTTCACAAGCTTTCCAGCGCTACCATCTCTTCCTCGGTCAGCAACCGCACCTGTCCGATAGGCAGATCATCCAGTGTCAGATTTCCCTCCTGCCGCCGTTGCAGGTACTCCACCGTCATGCCGCGGGAGGCCATCATGCGCCGCACCTGATGATACTTTCCCTCCTGCACGGTGATAAGGCTCTCCCCCGCTCCCAGGGGTTCCAGCTTCGCACTGAGGCAGTGCAGGCCGTCTTTTAATACAAGCCCCTGGAAAAATGCCTCCACATCTTCGGGCGTGGCAGTGCCCCGATGACGTGCATAGTATACTTTCGGGATCTCATTTTTTGGCGATATCAGCCGATGGAGCAGATCTCCGTCATTGGTAAACAGCAGCAATCCCTCGGTAGCCTTATCCAGCCGTCCCACCGGTTTCAAGTCCAGATGGCGATACTGCTGTGGGATCAGCTCCATAACGGTCCGTTCCTGCTTATCTTCTGTAGCCGTCACAAATCCGGCCGGTTTATGGAGCATAAGCACTGTTCGTTTCTTTCCGTTCAACACCTGCCCACGCAGACAGATCACTGCACTTTCCGTGTCGATTTTTGTGCTTCCGTCTTTGACGGGCACGCCGTTGACCGTTACTGCGCCGGATTTTAATATCAACTTCACCTGACTGCGTGTTCCGACGCCGCTGTCACAAAGATATTTGTCCAATCGTTCCATATTTTCTCCGTTCTATCCCCCTTGGGAGGGGAATAAGTTGTAATGCAAATTTGATTTCATTGGAGGGATTTTCATGTTGGTCATGAGTGCAAAGGTGGATATCAAGAAAATCGCCATCGTTGCAGGGGCGATCATTGTGGTGATCGCAACCATCGCCCTGCTGCTATCGGGCAGTTCCACCGCCACCGCCGGCACAAATACCGTCACCGGCAACGATGATCGGGTGCAGTTTCTCACCAGCTTTGGCTGGGAGGTGGTGACATCTCCGGCGGAGACCTGTCAGGTACGCATTCCGGCGGAAACCAGCGAAGTGTTCACCCGTTATAACAATCTGCAAAAGAGTCAGGGCTACGACCTGAGCGCATATCAGGGAAAAACTGTCATGCGCTATGTATACAAGATCAAGAATTACCCTGGGGCGACCGAGCCCGTATACGCCACGATTTTGATCAGCAGCAACCAGGTCATCGGCGGTGATATCACCGATACCTCTGCCGGCGGCGTGATCCAGGGGTTCCAAAAAAGCGCCGCCTGATAAAAACATCATAACACAAAAGCCTGGACTTGACAAGTGTCCCTGCCTGTGTTACGATACCTGCAGATGAATATGTTTTCGGGGCGGGGCGCAATTCCCCACCGGCGGTACAGCCCGCGAGCGCAAATGCGTTGAATTGGTGCAATTCCAATGCCGACAGTTACAGTCTGGATGAAAGAAAACACTCTTTTTCACAAGAATGCTGCGCTCTGAGTCTATGCTCAGGGCGCATTTTTTGGAGGAAACTCATGAACCTTCCTGAACAGATATCTGAAAATCTCTCCTTTATCGGCATCAGCATTGCCATCATCGTTGCATTATGGCTCATCGCCCGATTTTTTCAGCGTTGCCTGCCGAAGCTCCACCCAGTCTCCTCGGCACGGCGCATCACCATCATCGCCATCTGCGGTGCCATTGCCGCACTGCTGCACATTCTGGATTTTGCAATTCCCTTTCTGGCGCCTGGTTTTTATAAGCTGGACTTCTCGGAAGTACCCGTCATGCTCTGCGGTTTTTATCTGGGGCCTGCCGCAGCCGTCAGCTGTGAGGCGCTAAAAGTGATCCTGAAGCTTTTGCTCAAAGGAACTTCCACCGCTTTTGTCGGTGATTTTGCCAACTTTGTGGTCGGCTGCTCCTTTGTGCTGCCCGCTTCCGTCATCTACCACATTTTCGGGACAAAGCGTTCCGCCATGATCGGTCTCGGCGTGGGCACCCTGATCATGACCGTATTCGGCACCGCTTTCAATGCCGTTTATCTCGTTCCGAAATTCGCGGAACTTTACGGCATCCCCCTTGAAACCATCATTGCCATGGGCAGTGCCATCTGGGGCAACGTGGAAGATCTGGTCAGTTTTGTCATTTTCTGTGTGGCACCGCTCAATCTGGTCAAAGGAGTCGCCGTCTCCTTGCTGACCATGCTGCTGTATAAACGGGTAGCCAGTCCCCTGTTTGGCCATCAAAAGTAAAAATCAATGCCTCCGAATTTCGGAGGCATTTTTGTTTGTCGATCTCTTTCCGTTGGAATAATTGCGCCAAAAGTTTTGCCTTTTGTTGATACATCCATAAACTTCCGGCTTTTTAAACTTGCAAAAAGCGGAAATATGCCTTATAATCATAGGCGATTGGAGTGATTATGTGAAAAAGAAAGATTTCAAAAACCGCTCTCCGTTGCGGATTTTTATTGGCTATTTCGGCAACCACAAAAAGCTGTTTGCCCTGGATATTCTCTGCGCCTGTGCCATTGCCGCCATCGATCTGGCATTTCCCCTGATAACCCGTCAGGCACTGTACACCTATCTACCGGAGCAGATGTACAGCGTTTTCTTCATCGTCATGGGTATTGCGCTGGCATCTTACGTGCTGCGCAGTGTTTTTAACTATATCGTCGCCTATTACGGCCACACGTTCGGCATCCGTGTAGAGGCGGATATCCGCTCCGATCTGTTTGCACATATGCAACAACTTGGTTTTGACTTTTACGATCAAAACCGCACCGGTCAGCTAATGAGCCGCCTGACGTCCGATCTGTTCGAATTGACAGAGCTGGCCCACCACGGGCCTGAAGATCTGCTGACCAGCACCGTCACCATCATCGGTGCTCTGATCGTTATGGCATCCATACAATGGCAGTTGGCACTGGTGGTTGCAGCAGTCATCCCCATTGCGTTGGCCGTGATTTTCTCCATGCGCCGTTCCATGAGCAGGGCCTCCAAAGTGGTCAAGCAGGAGACCGGTCATATCAACACTGAAATTGAAAGCAGCCTTTCCGGCATCCGCACTTCCAAGGCATTCGCCAACGAAGATGTGGAAAATGCCCGTTTTGAAAGTGCCAACGACCAGTTCAAAACTTCCAAACGTCAATTCCACAAGTCCATGGGTATGTTCCACAGTTCTCTGGAGCTGTTCCTATCCAGCCTGAATGTGGTGGTCATCGCTTTGGGCGGCTATTTCATTATGAAAGGCCAGATGGACTACAAAGATCTGACCGTTTTCGTTTTGTATATCAGCACATTCGTAAATCCCATGCGCAAGCTGGCCAATTTCTCCGAAATGTTTGCCAACGGCTTTGCCGGCCTGAACCGCTTTGTGGACATCATGCGCACCGAGCCCACCATAAAGGATAAACCCAAGGCCCCCGACCTTCAGAATGTGAAAGGGCACGTGGAAGTAAAGGATGTGTCTTTCTCCTACGATGGTGAGCTTGGCATCTTGCACCACGTCAGTTTGGATGTGCAGGCCGGTGAAACCGTTGCCATCGTCGGTCCCTCCGGCGGCGGTAAAAGTACGCTCTGCCAGCTGATCCCCCGTTTTTACGAGGTTTCCGGCGGTGCCATCTGTATCGACGGGCAAGATATTCGGGACGTGACCCAGGTGTCCATTCACCGAAACATCGGCATCGTTCAGCAGGATGTTTTTCTGTTCGCCGACACCATATTTGAAAACATCCGCTACGGCAAGCCCGATGCTACCGAAGAAGAAGTGATCGAAGCCGCCAAAAAAGCGGAAATTTACGATGATATTCTTGCCATGCCTCAAGGTTTTCAGACTTATGTGGGCGAGCGGGGCACCCTGCTGTCCGGCGGACAAAAGCAGAGGGTGGCCATTGCCCGTATTTTCCTGAAAAATCCCCCTATCCTCATTTTGGACGAGGCCACCTCCGCTCTGGATTCGGTAACGGAGGCAAAGATTCAGCGCGCTTTCGACAATCTTTCCGTTGGCCGCACCACCCTCATCATCGCTCACCGTCTATCCACCATCCGTTCCGCCGATCGGATCATTTCCATTGCCGACGGTGTGATCACCGAGTGCGGCAATCACGAGGAGCTCCTGCAAAAAGGCGGCATTTATGCTGACCTTTACAACACTCAAAACGCACAAAACTGGCACCGTTAAGCAAAGGGGTCGCAGCAACACGCTGCGACCCCTGTTTTTATTCTCTATGATCGTCCAGTAATGTGGTATCGGAGGCAGCCTCAACGGGCCGGTCCTCCATGCAAGCTTTAAACTGAGCGCCTGTCATAGACTCATGCTCCAGCAGGAAGTCCACAACACGCTGGAAAGCCTCGCTGTTTTCGCACAGTATCTGGCGGCAATGCTCATAAGCCTTATCCATCAGATTTTTCACTTCATCATCGATGGTTGCGGCAACTTTTTCGGAATAACCCTTCGTGGTCTGATAATCACGACCAATGAACACTTCGCCCCCATCCAGATAGGAGACCGTACCCAGCTTTTCACACATACCGTAGCGTGCCACCATATCCCGTGCCAGCTTTGTTGCACGGTCAATGTCGTTGGATGCGCCCACGGAGATATCGCCGATATAAAGTGCCTCTGCCACACGACCGCCCAGCAGGCTGACGATTTCCTCATACATTTCGTTGCGTGTCATATTGGAAGAGTCGTCTTTCGGTACGGACCAGGTAGAACCCAGGGACTGGCCTCTGGGCACGATGGTAACGTGCTGTACGCCGCCCACTGTGGGCAGCAGGTGCATCGCCACTGCGTGTCCGGCCTCATGGATGGCCGTGGCTTTCAGGTCATGGCGCTGGCGCAGATGGCTACGCTTGGCAGGACCGGCTGTGATTTTCATCATCGCTTCGTTGATATCGGCCATAGACAATGCCTGGCGATCTTCTCGGGCGGCCATAATCGCCGCCTCATTGAGCAAATTGCTCAAATCTGCGCCGGTAAAACCAGGTGTGGCCCGTGCTACGGTTTTCAAATCGACCTCTTCATCCAGGCGTTTATCTTTCGCATGGACTTTCAGGATGTCGGCTCTGCCTTTCACATCCGGTCGACCGACATAGATCTGGCGGTCAAAGCGCCCTGGTCTAAGCAATGCCGGATCCAGAATATCCGCACGGTTGGTGGCGGCAAGCACGATAACGCCCTCGGTGCGGCCAAATCCGTCCATTTCCACCAGGAGCTGATTTAGGGTCTGTTCACGCTCATCGTGACCGCCGCCTAAGCCTGTGCCTCTCTTGCGACCCACCGCATCGATCTCATCGATAAAAATGATCGCAGGAGCGATTTTCTTTGCCTGTGCAAACAGGTCACGGACACGGCTGGCGCCGACGCCTACATACATTTCCATGAAATCAGAGCCGGAAATGGACAAAAATTGCACATCCGCTTCTCCCGCCACCGCTCTGGCCAGCAGGGTCTTACCCGTACCAGGAGGGCCCACCAACAGCAGGCCATGGGGAATGCGTGCTCCGATCTGGGTATATTTCTGGGGATCTCGCAGGAAATCCACTACCTCCGCCAGTTCCGCCTTTTCTTCATCGGCGCCGGCCACATCGTCAAAGGTCACTTTTTTGCCGTTGGGAACGCCCAATACGGTCCTGGCCTTGCCAAACTGATTCATGGAATTTGCCGCATTTGCTCTACCTGCCAAAAACGCCCAAATCAATATCAACACCAGGCCCACGATCAGCAGGGGCAATATCAGATCATAATAACTGAATCTTTCTTCCGCCTCGAAATCATAGCTTTCCAGAATGCCGTTTTCGCTTTGCTCCGTGATCAAATCCCACATTTCACGGCGGAAATTCTCTCCGCTTCCTACATCGGCGCTCAGATTTCTACTGCCGTCATAGGGTTTGTACAGTTCCAGCTCAATGGTATCACCGGACACCGTAAAACTTCTAACATTTTCTTCTTTGAACAGGCGAACCACCTCAGAATAGCTGACTCCCTGATTCAAGCCACCGATCCATCCGGTGATCAACGAAAAGATGACCACCAAAATGATCGCATACATGATGATTGGAAAAATACTACGCTTCTTCAACTCAAAGGTACTCCTTACTTTGCATAAGCCTCAGGCTTGAGAATGCCCACATAGGGGAGATTGCGATATTGTTCGTCATAATCCAGGCCATAGCCCACCACGAACGCATTTGGAATGGAAAAGCCCACATAATCCGCCTCAAAGGGCGCATCTGCGGTTCTGCCCTCAGGTTTATCCAGCAGTGTGCAGGTCTTCACCGAAGCCGCACCCTTTTCCATGAGATACTCATAAACAAATTTCAGCGACCGTCCCGTGTCCAAAATATCTTCCACGATCACCACATGGCGGTCTTTCAGATCACACGATACATCCTGTCTTACCTGAATATTGCCGGTGGAGCGTGTACCCTCATAAGAAGATATCCACATAAAGTCCAACTGGCAGGGGCCCTCAAATGTGCGGATCAGATCCGCATAAAACACCACGGCGCCTTTCAACACCCCGACAAAAACAGGATTTTTATCCCCGTATTCTTTTGTCAGTTCCTGGCCCAACTGGGCGATACGGTCATGTAGCTGCTGTTCCGACAGCAGGATCTGCTGAATGTCTTTGTGCATAGTTCTCCTCCAAAATTAAATTTTTGTAAAAGTGAACTGCAACGCCGGCAGTTCTGAGGGAATGCGATTTTGATTGACACCCATATTATAAACCGCCAGCACTCCCATGTCATCTGCCAGCACAGGCACAAGGCCACGCTCCGATGCTGGAATCTTGCGGTCGATAAACAATTTTTTCAGCAGTTTGCTACCTCCTGGCAGGCGAATTTCATCACCGGCCACTCTGCTTCGCAGAACCACTGGGCCACAGGTTGCCACTGTAAAAGTATTTCCCGTGTTTACAATGTCCGTTGCAGGTCGGCAATCCACTTTCAGTCCCAGTTGCGCAACAACGGTCTCCCCCGAAAGGTTCAGATGCACCGTTTCCAGTGTATCCTTTTTCTGCACACGGAGCTTTTCGTAGCACCGCTCCACCGTGACATTCCCAGGCAAATTCACCTGAGCCGAGGGCTTCTGGGAGAAAATCAGCTCATTCACCGCGGCAATATGCCGATATTCCGGCTCCCGAACTCCCTGTTCTTTCAGGAAATTTTCTATTACTCGGTTTCGAATTGCTACGTCCATTTGCCGCAGCTTTTTCACATCCGTAGTTGCCTGCTGCGTAGCCTGTTTTTGCAAAAAAGCCTCATCCTGCCGCAGAGTCAGTGCCATTTCCGACAAATTTTCCGCTATTTTCGGATTTTCCCCTTCCAACAGCGGCATAACATGGTGGCGAATACGGTTTCGCAGAAAAGCATCCGTCTCATTGGAACTATCCTGCACAAAATCAAGACAGTATTCCTCCAAAAAGGCCAGCACCTCCGCTCGGGTCACGCTCAACATAGGGCGAATGATCTTCTCGTTGACGGGAGCAATTCCGCCCAGCCCTTTCAGGCCGGTTCCACGCACCAGATGCAACAGTACCGTTTCCCCATTGTCATTTGCCGTGTGGGCAGTGGCGATCTTACCGGACAGAGTGCGGAAAAAGGCATATCTTGCCTCACGGGCAGCCGCTTCCAATCCTTTTTTCCCTGCCACCACATTGCCACTTCCCACATACAGGGGAATATCAAATCGGTCACAAAGAGCACGAACGAATCGTTCATCTCCGTCCGACTCTTCTGCACGCAATCGATGATTAAAATGGGCAGCTGACAGCGTAAAATCAAACTTTTCACGCAATAGATACAGGCCAAACAGCAACGCCGTAGAATCTGCGCCGCCGGAAACGGCACAGACGATCTCATCTTTGGGTGAGATCAGGTCATATTGACGAATAAATGCGGCCAGCTTATTCAGCATGCTTCCACTCCCGATCCGTAAAGGCCTGATACTGGCCGATCCATTGCAGTTTCACCGTACCGGTCTCACCATGGCGGTTCTTTGCCACGATACATTCGGCAATGCCTTTGTCCTCGGAATTTTCATGGTAATATTCATCACGGTACAGGAACATGACCGAGTCGG
>CAZVMK010000039.1:0-13418 GCA_964628315.1 uncultured Oscillospiraceae bacterium | reverse complement strand
AAATGAAATTGAGCTATTTGTTGCAAATAGTGATTTCCTGTGTTATCATTCTTATAGCAAACCTGGCAGGCACCATGCTGAAACACTGGGCTTGCAGAAGCCTGGGCTTTGTTATTTGCGGCCTGCTCTGGCTCATCCATCCTGTTTTACCAAAGAGCGCAGAGATTTCAAAAAGAACACTGCTATGGACAAGGCTTGCGGGGGCGGCCCTTATCTTGATCGGGCTGTTTACACGAGCATATTATTAAGAAAGAGGTAGAATATGAGATTGATTTCCAACATTTTATGGATGCTTTTAGGCGGCATTTGGCTGGCGCTGGCTTGGGCGATCTGTGGCATCGTCCTGTGTATCACCATCGTGGGGATCCCTTTTGGGGTCCAGTGCTTTAAGCTGGCGAAGCTGTCGCTGTTCCCCTATGGCAAAAAGGTGAAGCTGAATTTTACATCCCATCCCATTGCCAATACCCTTTGGGCGATTTTCGGAGGCTGGGAAATGGCGATTTGCTATTTGGTTTGCGGCATTTTGAACTGTATCACCATTATCGGTATCGGAAGGGGCATCCAGTGCTTTAAAATCATGAAACTGGCATTTTTCCCCTTCGGCGCTACTGCAAAATAAGCCCTTTTGGTATGAAAAATCCGATGCGTTCAAGCGCATCGGATTTTTGTATGGCCTCAGCTCAGCTGATTTTCGAAATTGTCCACCTCGCCGCTGTCGATACCGAAATAGGCATCCAGAATGGCCTTGGCCACCGGTGCCAGATAGCTACCGCCCTTGCACTTTTCGCCGTAGACCGCAATGGCGATCTGGGGATCGTCTGCCGGTGCGAAGCAGATGAATGCACCGTTGGTCAGATCCGCGCCGGTTTCGGCGGTACCGGTTTTGGCCGCAACGGAAATGGGATAATTTTTAAAAGTGGAATAGGCCGTGCCGCCGGATTCCTGGGCAACACGCTTCATGCCGTCCATATAGAGGTCGACCACATCACTGGAGATATTCAGCACGCTCAGCACCTGTTTCTGATTTTCATAGATCAGAGAGCTGTAATCCGCCGAAACCACCCGATTGAGGAAAGTGGCCTTGTAGCGCACGCCCTGATTGGCCAACGTGCTGGTGTAGACAGCCAGCTGAATGGGGGTGAAAGAATTGACGGACTGACCGATACCGGCCATCAGCGCATCGGCACGGAGCCAGTTGGCATCGTATCCGGTGTAATAACCGGACTTGCTTTCTGCGTTGGCACGGGAGCCCAGCGCCTCGCTCAGCTCCACGCCGCTGTATTCGCCCAGACCCAGGGCCTTGGCGGTGTTATCTGCCACGGACCAGTCCAACGTCTGATTGATTTGGTCGGCCAGCCAATAGAAATAGCAGTTGCAGGATACCTTGATGGCATCCGAACCGTTGACATAGCCGTGTCCTTCCAGCTTGTTACAGTGGGGGGTATAGCCTGGGATGGAATAGTAACCCTTGTCATAATAGCTGGTGCTGCTGTTGACCAGACCGGCGCTGGCACCGGCCACCAACATGGACACCTTATAAGTAGAGCCAGGGGCGTAAGTCGATTGCAGGGCACGGTTGAGAAGCGGGTTATAGTCTGCTTCCACCAGATCGTTCCAGTTGTCGAACATGGTGGACAGATCATAGGTGGGATAACTGCCGCAGGCAAGGACCTGTCCTGTTTTCACATCAAGAGCGACCACGGCACCGCCCTCGGCGGCAATGCCGGCCTCCCGTCTGGATTCCAGCACATCGGCCAGTGCATCCTCGGCCACGGTTTGCAGTAACAAGTCAATGGAAACTTCCACGTTGTTGCCTGGCTGAGGCTGGGTGATATAACTGCTTTCCACCACCATGCCGTCTTTGGTGACAACGTCTTTGCGCATGCCGTCGGTACCGTGGAGGTAGGTTTCAAAGGCCTTTTCCAGACCGCTTTGACCGACAAGTGCGTCCATTTCATAGCTGTCGATCTCTTTGTATTGCTCCCATTGGCTGGAGTTCATGGCGCCGATATAGCCCAGAATGTGGGCGGCGTATTCGGTGCTGTATTCCCGCACGGCGGAAGCTTCCACCGTCAGGCCTGGCACATCCAGCTCCAGCACGGCGGTCAGCAGGCTTTCCGATGCATCTTCCAGAAATACGAAGTTGGGCAGATTGGTCAGGCCGTTTCGCAGGCTGAGCTCGTAGCGCAGGCCGATGACCATACGGGCATCCTCATCCGACCAGTCTGAGGGGATCTTGTAGCTGCTACGCAGTTGCTGGATCAGAAGCGGTGCGGAAATATCCGAGTCAATGCCACGATCGGCCAGGAATTTTCGGAAATAACCTTTCCAGGTGTTGCTTTGCTCGTCCAGCGTGTAGCTGAAAGGTTCCTGCGCCGTTACGGGGAAATGGTCGTTATACTCCGCTTCCATATCCTTGCACAGCAGTGCCAGTTCCAAAAGCCACTGGTTGGTGCCGTCGGCGGTCAGAAGAACGTAGTGGTTGATGTGCAGGTCGTAACTGGCTCGGTTTGTCACCAGTTTGTTACCGTTGGTGTCCAGAATTTCACCACGGGCGGCGCGGACACGGGTGTAAATGGTATAATAGGTGGTGTTGTCGCCGTTGCTTTGGGCCGATGCCACCTGCATGGAATACAGTTTGACACCGAAAAGGCTCATGATCAGCGCAACGATGATGATCAACAGTGTGGCACGAAAACCGGTTATTCTCCCCATGCTTCTCCTCCCAATTTACCAATGGCCATCATTACCGGATAAGCAATGGGCACGACGATCAGACTCAGTGCCGCCGTGATCAGCGCAGTGCCGATACGGGAGACCATGGTCAGTTTCAAAAACAGATTGATGGCAAAAAGCCCCAGTTCGTACAGCAGCATCCCTGCGGCGGTACACAGCAGTACCGTGCCCAGTCCACGCCGCAGAAAAGCCTGCCGAAAGATCACCACGGTCACCGACACAAAGGTCAGCAACGGAATAACGTGAAAACCGGCGGAAGAACCGGAGAAAAAGAACAGTGTTGCCGCGACCAATGTAAAGACACTGCCTGCCTCCACGCCCTGGATCACGGCCACGGCCAGGATCAGGCAGGGGACCAGGTCGGTGCAGCCGCCGGCCACATCCACCCGATAAAGGGCCACGTCCTGTATCAACAGCCCGACCAGACATACCACGCCGTACAGCAGCCAGCGCAGACCACGCAGTTGCTGCTTGGGGGTGGGCCAAAACTTTTTAAGCTGACCGGAACCGGAGTGGTCCGGTCGAAATTCCCGTTTTTTCAGTGTAAAAATACTCATGTTCGGTCGTACCCCGTGATGATAAACACCTGCTCCAGCTTGGTGATCTCCGCCGCAGGCTCCAAAATTGCGTATTTTGCCACGCCCACATCGTCAAAACCCGTTTCCACCACATAGCCCAAAATCAGATTTCTGGGATAATAGGGGGAACCGGAGGTGACCACCTGATCCCGATTGCGGATGACGGCGGTGCTGTCCAGATATTCCATGCGCAGCATATTGCTCTGACCGCTGGTATAGGAACCGAACACCACGCCGGTATAGCCGGAGGAGGCGATGGTGGCGCTGACTTCCAGAGAGGAATCCAGAATGGTTTTGACCACGGCATAGTTACTGCCGGCATCCGTTACCAGTCCCACCACTTCGCCGTTGGCGGTGATGGCGCACATACCTACTTCCACACCGGAGGCGGTGCCCCGATCGATGGTGACGGTGCTTGTCCACTCGGCACTGCTGCGGGCAATCACATACCCGTCTACCAGCGTGTAGTCGGGATTGGCTTCCTGCAATTTCAGCAGCTGGCGCAACCGCTCGTTTTCCCGTTCCAGCGCATCGGCCTGACGGACATCTTCCTGCCATTGGGCGATCTGTTCTTTCAGGCTTTCGTTTTCAACCTTCAGACTGTCGTACTCGTAGATGTAGTTATACAGCCGCTGGGCCTGATTGGTCAGGGCGTGGGCGCCACTGCGCAGAGGGGTCAGCAGGGTCTGGAAAAAGCCGCTGGGAACATCTTTTCCGGTCATATTGCCGACCACGCCCAGCAGAACGGCCAGCACCAGTGCGGCCACCAGCACCAGCTTTACCCGTTTCGAAAAATAATGTCTCATAGCATTTCTCCCATCATGTCCGGCGCCAGCTCTTTCAGGACCTGTCCAAGACGGCACACGGGCAGTCCCATTACATTATAGTAATCGCCCGACATCTTTTCACAGAACAGGGCGGCACCGCCCTGAATGCCGTAGGCACCGGCCTTGTCCATAGGCTCACCGGAACGGACGTAACGCAAAATTTCCTGCTGGGACAGATTGCGGAAGTGCAGATCCGTCACTTCTGTGAATACCTGTTCCCGTTGGCCTCGCAGTACGGTCACACCGGTCATCACCTGATGATCTCTGCCGGAGAGCAGTTGCAGCATTTCGACTGCCTCCTGCTCGGAATGGGGCTTGCCCAGCACCCGTCCCTGGCAGACCACGATGGTATCTGCGGCCACTACCATATCGTCGCTGTCGCGGCGGATGGCCAGCGCTTTGCACCGACTCACCCGTGCCACCTCGTCAAAAGGGGATTTTTTGGGGTCCATTGTTTCGTCGATATCCGCAACTTCCACCCGAAAGGGCAGGCCGAACAGCCGCAGCAGTTCCTGCCGTCTGGGGGATTGGGATGCTAAAATCAGTTGCATGGTTCGTTTCCTTTCTCACTGCGGTCATAGCGCAGTATCCTTACTCCAGACCTCTCAGGTACAGGCCTCTTGTACAGGCACCAGGGTCAAAGGGGACGGGGACGATGCACGATTGCAGAACTCGGTCTACTTCCTGTGCGTTTTCTGTGGTGAAATTCAGGCGCATGGCCCAAAGCCCCAGCTTGGCCAGGTCCTTTTGCCGATCCAGCCAGTTGAGTTTTTTGCCGTTGAGCAGAACACTGCGACAGGAATTACCGTCACGGATGACGGGAAATTCCGCACCGGTCTTGTCCACCAGCTTGGTAATGCCCTGGTGGCAGGCGCATTCTCCGCTTTTTCCGCGGATAAGACAGTTTTCCGTCACCATCAGGGGCATTCTGCC
Organism: uncultured Oscillospiraceae bacterium; assembly: GCA_964628315.1. Lineage (GTDB taxonomy): Bacteria > Bacillota > Clostridia > Oscillospirales > Oscillospiraceae > Faecousia. The sequence continues at coordinate 8,344 of CAZVMK010000039.1, read as the reverse complement.
GTAGACCGGAAGCTCTGTGGGCAGGGTCTTGCTGATGTCCCGAATTTGGGGCAGGGTCATTTCAAAACTCAGCGTGGCGGACTTGGCCTCCAGCTCGTGAAGGGCAGCCATGGCCACGGAATTATAGATATTCAAGCCGAAATCGCCGCGGATGGCCATACTGGCCTCCCGAACGGGCAACATCAGCCCCAGATTTCCTACCAGCGCTTCTTTCACGCCCCAGCGGCCGATCTGCTGCAGTTGCTGGCGCAGTTTCGGCATCTGGCCGTCATGGACGATGCGAGGCAGTGCCGCAGCCACACGGATGTTGGCGCACAGCTGACGGGTGAAAGCTTCGTCCTCTGCCAGAATGTGAACGGGAACGTAGAGCACCTGCGGTGCCATTTTCAGCACACGGGGCGTGATCTGTTCACGGGTCGTCACATAAATGGTGTATCCAGGGGCTTCCCGAGGGCCTTTGTAGCGCTGTAAACGGGGCAGGGGCATGAGACGCCGTTCCTCTTTTCGACTGCGCAGAGCGGTGAGCTGATTGAGGGCATCACGCCGCATGGCGTTGATTCCGGCGGCGGAAATGGTCAATCCAGGGGTCAGCTCCACGGTCAAACGGGCACAGCAATAGGGGGTGCCGCCGGTTTTTGACAGTCGCATTTTGAGCTGTTCGGCGGTCAGCTCCTGGGTCCGTGCCTGTTCCGGCTCGGGGCCCATGACGGTGCAACGCCGCCCCTCGGGGTCAATGACGGTCAGACTGCTCAGATCGGAGCGGACGGTCAGGTGCATGGCCACGTTCACCAGCGGATTTTCCACGCCCTCATAGGTCTGACGGGCAGCACGCATCCACTGTTCTTCGTCGCCCTTGTCTTCTCGGATGCCGAACATATCTGCACCCAACCGGCCGGTGTAGTATCCATCGGTAAAGCCCTGGCGGTTGAAGGCCGTCAGCAGGGCGTTCATCATTTCTTTTGTCACCTTTTCGCCGTCCAATGCACGGCGATAGACGTTGGTGACAACGGCCACGTATTCCGGCCGCTTCATCCGTCCCTCCAGCTTCAGGGAGGTCACGCCCATATCCTCCAATTCCCGCAGATAGCCGATCAGACAGTTGTCTTTCAAGCTCAGAGGATAGCGGTTTTCCCGACGGCTGTAGCCGTAGCACTGGCGACAGGGCTGGGCACAGCGGCCACGGTTGCCACTGCGGCCGCCGATGGCCGCAGACAGGTAGCACTGGCCGGAATAGCTCATGCACAGTGCGCCGTGGCCGAATATTTCGATTTCGATGGGGGAGTGCTTGCAGATGTAGCCGATCTCCTCCCGACTGAGTTCACGGCTGAGCACCACACGGGTCATGCCCCAGGCGGCGCACAGCAGAACGCCCGACAGGGAATGGACAGTCATCTGCGTGGAGCCGTGGACGGGTACGGTGGGGGCGATACGGCGGCACAACTGCAACACGCCCAGATCCTGAACGATGAAAGCATCCACACCGCATTCTACGGCACCGTCGATCAGGCGGACACATTCCTCCATCTCCCGATCGGATACCAGCGTGTTCAATGTCAGGTGGACCTGCACGCCACGGACGTGGCAATATTTTACGGCCTCGGCCAGTGATTGCAGTGTGAAATTCTTTGCGCTTTGTCGGGCATTAAAGGTGCCGCAACCCAGATAGACGGCGTTTGCGCCGTTCTGCACTGCCGCACGCAGGGCATCCATAGACCCTGCCGGAGCCAACAATTCAATCATAACGGTTCTCCTAAGCATACTCGTAACTATAGTTAGAACCATTATAGCACAGTTGCGGCTTTTACGCTACCCCAGAGGGAAAAGTTTATAAAAATTTCTTTTGCCGCCGTAGGGCGTTGTCTCCACCCTGCATGAGCGTGATATCTACTGTAGGGAAAGGGCCATGCCCTTTCCAAAATGGTTCGTTTTTACAGTGCCATCGAATAACGACACAGCACCGGTGGGGGTGTACCCCCACCCTACGGACGGTATGTAATTCGGTAGGGTGGGGATATATCCCCACCGCTGGGTTCCGATAATCACAATGCCCAATAAAAGTGAAACGCCGTAGGCGCGACATTCTTGGCGTACCCAAACGCCTTTTCCCGAGAAGCAGGCAAGGTGGAGGCATGGCCTCCACCCTACAAGGCACGTATTATATGGCACCGCTGGCTACCCTCATTTTCGCTCGCGCAACCAGTGCTTTCCCGTTACGAACCGCTCCACGATATAGGAAACCACATAATCACCGGCGGAATTGACCATGGTGGCAGGCGGATCCACCAGGTTGCCCAGCGCAATGGCGATGGGATAGGCGATGGCCAGCCGGTCGGGGAAGAACATGGCACACAGCACCAGTTCTCCCGTCCCACCGCCGCCGGGGATACCGCTCATGGCCACGGAGGAGAATACGGCCACCACGATGGCCAATATCGCATCCCAACCGCCGATGTCCCGTCCGAAGATGCCGAACAGAAATACCACTTTGACGATGGCCGACATGGCCGAGCCGTCCATGTGCATGGTGGCGCCCAGGGGCATGACGATCTCCGCCACATCACGGCTGATGCCGGTGTCTTCCGCCGCTTCCAGATTGGTGGGGATAGTGGCCACCGAAGAACAGGTGCCGAAACTGACTGCCGCCGGCCGAAACAGATGGCGGAACATGACTTTGACGGCTCCTTTTCCGCCGCCGAACCAGGCGTAGAGCGGGAAGAAGACGAACAGGTAAGCGAAGCACATCCCATAGTAGATGATAAGAGTGCGGCTGTAGTCGCCGATCAGCTCCGGCCCGTAGGTGGCCACCAGAGAGGCGAAGAAGCCGAGAAAACCGATGGGTGCATAATACGTGATGATCTTAACGGTTTTCATGATGCACACGGTCAGATCGCCCAACAGTCTTGCTACCATGGTCTGCCGGCCACCGGCCATCTGAATACCGAAGCCGCACAGCAGGGCGAATACGATCAGCGGAAGGATGGCCTTGCGACTGAGCAGTTCCGCAAAATCCGATTTGGTGAAGAAGTTGACCGCCATTTCGCTCAGAGTCAGGGTCGTGCCTACTTCCCCCTCCGTGGGGTGATAGTTTCCCTGTGTCAGGGGGATCACCTGCACCACGGCGTACATCAAAACTGCGGCGATCAGTGCGGTCACCAGAAAGGTGAGCAGGGTGACGGCCATGATTTTGCCGGCCTTTTTGGCCGAGGACATATTGGCGATGGCCGAACAGATGGAACAGAATACCATCGGCACCACGATGCAGAACATCAGATTGATGAATATGGTGCCCAAGGGCTCCAGCACCGTGGCACCCTGGCGGATCACCTGGCCTGTGCTGTCCCGTTCAACGGGGAAAATTGCCCCCAGAACACAACCGGCCGCAATTCCGAAAAGCATGAAAAGTAAAAAGCCGTTGTTTTTGAATGAAATCCGTTTCACATAATCCCTCCCTCCCATTAGCTTATGCGCCCGTGGCGCTTTTTGCCCCGATTTTTTAAAAGAGGGGAATACGGAAAGAACGCTCCGCAGTTTTTCGCTGCGGAGCGTTCCTTGCGGGGGTTAGAAAGAAGAGAGGTAGAAAAGAGGATGATTTGCAAAACCAAAGGGGATGGGTTGCGGCTCCCACCGCCTTTGTGCCTTTATCATAAAAGCCAAATTTGAACAGGCCGTGACCGCTTTGAAAACAAAAATCTACATTTTCGTGAACAAGCATCCAATTATTTACGTAAAAAACAGAAAAAATTAGTACAAATACCTCTTGATACTCGCCTCATAAAGTGATATGATAGCGCTTGCGCGACAGCCTGATGGCTGCCAATATAAGAAAAGAAGGATAAAACTGTGGAAACATATTTGCTTTGCCTTGCAGTGGCTGTGATCAGCGGCTTGTTGCTGTCCCGTCTGGCCAAAAAACTGCATTTGCCCGCAGTCACCGCATATCTGGTGGCAGGTCTGTTGATCGGACCGTTCTGCCTGGGCGCACTCAATATTTCCGGCTTGGGATTTAATTCTCTGGAGCAGGTGAAAGGACTGGAGATCATCACCCAGACCGCCCTGGGATTTATTGCCTTTGCCATCGGCAATGAGTTCCGCCTGGCTCAGCTGAAAACCATGGGCTCCCGTGCCATCACCATCGGTATTTTGCAGGCGGTGATCACCACCGTGCTGGTGGATGTGGTGCTGATAGTTCTGCACTTGTGCCTGCCCGATATCATCTCGCTGCCTGCGGCCATCGTGCTGGGTGCCATCGCCTCTGCCACCGCTCCGGCGGCGACATTGATGGTGGTCCGTCAGTATAAGGCCGACGGCCCCATGACCAGACTTTTGATGCTGGTGGTGGCCATCGATGATGCGGTGGGCCTGCTGCTGTTCGCCATTTCTTTCGGCATTGCCGGCGCTCTGGAAAACGGCCAGATCAGCGCCATTTCCGTGGTGGTGGAGCCGATTTTGGAGATCGTCCTGTCTTTGGGACTGGGCGCCGTGATGGGTCTGCTGCTGGATCGTGTGGAGCGGTTCTTCCATTCCGGAAGTAAGCGTTTGGCGCTGTCCGTTGCCTTTGTTTTGCTGACCGTGGGCATGTCCATGCTGGAGTTCCACATCGGCCAGGTACATATCAAGTTCTCCCTGCTGCTGGTGTGCATGATGACCGGCACCGTTTTCTGCAACGTCTGCGATACCTCCGAGGAACTGATGGATCGTGTGGAGGGCTGGACCGTCCCCGTCAACATCCTGTTCTTTGTGATCTCCGGTGCGGAACTGGATCTGGAGATCCTGGCCAACCCAATCACATTGCTGGTGGGCGTGATCTATATCATCAGCCGCTCTGCCGGTAAGTACCTGGGCGCTTACAGCAGCTGTAAGCTGACCCACTGCTCCGAGTCTATCACCAAGCATCTGGGCATCACCCTGTTGCCTCAGGCCGGTGTGGCGCTGGGTATGGCGGCCACTGCCGCTACGTTGGGCGATGGCGCCGTGATCACCAATGTGGTGCTGTTCTCCGTGCTGGTATATGAGCTGGTAGGCCCTGCGCTGACCAAACGCAGCCTGACTGCCGCCGGTGAGATCCGTCCCGAGGGAAAAGTCAGTTCCCGCCGTATCAACGAGCCCAAACCTCCGGTGGAATTGCCGAAAAAACAGTGATATTGAAAAACGGGCGCTTTCCTGCGCCCGTTTTGTCACGATATGACCGGTTTTGTTCACAAAATGTTCTTAACTGGACACCGTTTCCGTGCTATACTATAAGAAAACGCAAGGAGTATGACAAATGAAAGAATTGTGGGAGAAATTATCCCAGTGGTGGTCGACCATTGATACGGCTCAGCGGCTCTTGCCGACCCTGTTCCTGCTGCTGATAGGACTTGTGGTCATTAAAATTGTAATGACTTTCGTCAATCGGACCTTAAAGCGCTCCAAGTTGGAAAAAGCGGCGCATAGTTTGATCCGTTCTGTCACCAAAGTGGTGCTGTATGTGCTGCTGGGACTGATCGTTGCTTCTACCATTGGCATTGATGTGACGGGCGTGGTGGCGTTGGCCTCTGTGGTATCACTGGCACTGTCGCTGGCATTGCAGGACTGCCTGACCAATGTGATCGGCGGATTTACCCTGCTGTATACCCATCCTTTTGTCTCCGGTGACTATGTGGAGATCGCAGAACAGGCAGGCACCGTTCAGGAGATCGGCATTGCCTACACCAAACTGACGACCCCCGATAATAAGATGATCTCCATCCCCAACGCCTCCGTGGTGGCGGCGGAGATCGTCAATTACAGCGTGACGGGAACACGCCGTCTGGATATCCCCGTTACCGTCGGCTATGAGACCCCCATCGAGGCCGTGCTGGCGGCCCTGCGTGAAGCGGCGGATGTTCCTGAAAAGCTGGAAGAAAAGGGAATTTTCGCCGAGGTGATGAACTATGGCGACAAGGGCATTGAATATTCCGTCCGTGTTTGGACTACTTCGGCGGATTATTGGGCGGTGAAATTCAATATCAACCGCCGTATCAATGCGGTGTTCACCCGTGAAAACCTGCACATGAGCTATCCTCAGCTGACGATCCATACAGACCATGAATAACGAACCGCCTGTACCCAATGGGTACAGGCGGCATTTTATTTGCGGAAAGGTCAAAACCGATAGCCGGCGGAAAGGAGCCGCTGTAAAGCGGTGTTGGCTTCCTCATCTGTGAACAGGCCTGTGAAACGCTTATCTATCACCAGTGCCTCCAGTGTCCATTCCAGGCGGTGCTTGTCGGCCAGAATACCGAAACCGTCGCTTTCCCGATGGCCGTTCAGGCAACGGTGAGCGGTTTGCAGTGCCATATCTTCGGCCATAGGGCGCAGGCGCACGCCAATCGAGGCCGCATTCTTTCGAGCCGCCATCCATGCGGCGATAAATTTTTCTTCCATGGTTACCTCTTAGTTGAAGAAATCTTTCAGATTATCCCGAAATTTCTTGCGTTTGGGGCTGGATTTGCTTTCCATGGTGCCCTCCAGCTGGCGCAGCAGCTCTTTCTGCTCCTTTGTCAGCTTGGTGGGGGTCTCTACCACCACGGTGAAGCGGTGCTTGCCGCGCCGACGGGGGTTGGAAACATCGGGGATACCCTTGTCGGAAAGGGAGAATTCCTTGCCGGTCTGGGTGCCCTCGGGCAGGTCATAGGTAACTTTGCCGTCCAGGGTGGGCACTTCGATCTCGCCGCCCAATGCGGCCTGGGCAAAGGAAATGGGAACTTCGCAGTATACGTCCATGCCGTTGCGCTGGAAAATGGGATGGCGCCGAATGCTTACTTCCACCATCACATCGCCGTTGGGGCCGCCGTTGGAGCCTACATTGCCCTGGCCGGCAACACGGAACATCTGACCCATATCGATGCCGGCTGGCACCTTTACTTTCAGTTTCTGGGTGTGGCGAACTTTGCCCTTGCCACGGCAGGTGTTGCAGGGGGTCTTGACGATCTTGCCGCGGCCGTTACATTGGGGACAGACGGATGTAGACTGCATGGACATACCCATAAAATTCTGGGTGGTGCGGACCTGACCGGCGCCGCGGCAATAGGAGCAAGTCTCTACCACGCCATCGGCCGAACCGCTGCCGTTACAGGCGGCGCAGTTTTCGATACGGGCAACGGAAACTTCTTTCTCGCAGCCGAAAGCGGCTTCTTCAAAGCTCAGATCCAGTCGAACGCCTACGTTTTCGCCCCGTCTGGGGGCGTTGGGATTACTGCGGCGGGAACTGCCGCCGCCGAAGAAGGAGCCGAAAATATCTCCCAGGTCGCCGAAATCGCCGAAACCTCCAAATCCGCCGCCTTGACCGGCACCGAAATTGGGGTCGACACCGGCGTGGCCGTACTGGTCGTAACGGGAACGCTTTTCATCATCGGACAGCACCTCGTATGCCTCGCCCAACTCCTTGAATTTTTCCTCGGCAGTCTTGTCGCCTGGATTTCTGTCGGGGTGGTACTTCATTGCGGCCTTGCGGTATGCTTTTTTTATTTCCTCGGCGCTGGCGCCTTTTTCAACGCCCAGCACCTCATAATAATCACGTTTTTCTGCCATAAAAATGATCTCCTGAATTAGGATTGATACTGTGCCTTAACGCACTAACAAGGGGCGGCGTTTTGCCGCCCCTTGGGCACTTGGATATCAGTCAACGGTTTCGTAGTCTGCATCGACCACGCCGTCATCGTTGCCGCAGTTACCGCAGTTGTTGTCACAACCTGCCTGACCCTGAGGGTTGGCCTGCTGGTACAGCTTCTCGGATACGGCGTAGAAAGCTTTCTGAACTTCCTCGGTGGCTGCCTTGATGGCCGCAATATCGTTGCCCTTGTTGACCTCTTTCAGGTGGTCAACAGCGGACTGAATGGAGGACTTTTCCTCGGCGGAAATCTTGTCACCCAGCTCGCCCAGTGTCTTTTCGGTCTGATAGACGGTCTGGTCGGCGGCGTTGTGGGTGTCCACTTCTTCCTTGCGGGCCTTGTCCTCGGCGGCGTACTGCTCGGCCTCCTTCACGGCCTTTTCAATGTCTTCCTGGCTCAGGTTGGTGGAAGCGGTGATGGAGATGTTGGCCTCCTTACCGGTGCCCAGATCCTTTGCGGAAACTTTCACGATGCCGTTGGCATCAATATCGAAGGAAACTTCGATCTGAGGAACGCCACGGGGGGCCGGAGCGATGCCGCCCAGCTGGAAGCGACCCAGAGTCTTGTTGTAGGCAGCCATCTCGCGCTCGCCCTGCAGCACGTGAACTTCCACGGAAGTCTGGCCGTCGGCGGCGGTGGAGAAGATCTGGCTCTTACGGGTGGGGATGGTGGTGTTGCGGTCGATCAGACGGGTGAACACGCCGCCCATGGTC
>CAZVMK010000038.1:0-13633 GCA_964628315.1 uncultured Oscillospiraceae bacterium | reverse complement strand
TCAGCCGTGGTTGGGCTTATATCGTCAAGGCCGGTACCATCATCCTGCTGTGTAATGCTGTCGTGTACATCATGCAGTCTTTCGACTGGAGCTTCAAACTGGTGGAAGAAGGGGCAGAGGGTACCTCTATCCTGGCCACCATTGCCAGCCCCATTGCTGTCGTGCTGATCCCCATTATTGGCGTTAAGGCCTGGCAGCTGGCCGCCGCCGCCGTCACCGGCTTCATTGCTAAGGAAAATGTGGTCGGCACACTGGCTGTCTGCTTCGGTATCTCCAACCTCATCGACACCGACTCTCTGGAAATGGTGGAGGGTGCAGGCGCAGAAGTTGCCGCCATCTTCGGTATCACCAAGGTCGCCGCGCTGGCATACCTGATGTTCAACCTGTTTACGCCTCCCTGCTTCGCAGCGTTGGGCGCAATGAATTCCGAAATCAAGAATAAAAAGTGGCTGTGGGGCGGTATCGCATTGCAGCTGGGCACCGGCTATACCGTGGGCTACCTGGTTTACACCATTGGCACACTGATCGTGGAGCCTGCAATGCTCAGCATTCCCGCTGCCATCGCCGGCGGTATCGCAGTGCTGGTCTTTGCCGGAATTTTGACGGCTCTGTGCATCAACTCCGATAAGAAAGTCAAGGCTGAGTACGCTCTCAGCGGAAAGAACTAAGCTATGATAAAATTAGTGGATATCATTGTGATCGCCGTAATTGCCGCAATCATTGGCTTGGTGGTGTTTTATATCCACAAGGCCAAAAAGAAAGGCATCAAATGTATCGGCTGCCCTGACGGAGCAACCTGCTCCGGCCATTGCAGTAACTGTTCCGGCCACTGCGGCGGCTGCAACTCAAGTAAATAAAACAAAGATTGCCCCCTGCTTGGTAAAAGCAGGGGGCAATATATTTGGCAGAGTCAGCGGAAGCGGTGGGCGTAGCCGCAGTGGCGGCAAAGGGGCTCTATCGCTTCTTTGCGTGAAAAACCCTCGTAGATGGAGCGTGCCCGCTCACTTTTCAAAATCTCATCCATTTCCTGGCGGAAAAGATTTCCCAGAGCGATGTCACCCTCGTGATCCAGACAGCAGGGGACAACGGTGCCGTCACACAGCACGCCCAGCTGATCGCGTAGGCCATAACAGAACAGGGGGGCCTTTTCTTCGGATGCGGATAGATCCGGCCAGTCAAATTTATCACCGTATTCCAGGTAGGTGCTGTGGGCCAGACGGGTGCCCTGCCGCTCCTGTATCCAGTTCTCGGGGAAAAATGTCGCCATCTGTTCCAAAATTTCGTCGTTCAGCGCATCGGCACCGCCCTGATTCCAGAGCCGGTAAACCACCAGCTTTTGCCCATTGGCGGCCTGGCCGAAGCGGAAACAATCGCAAAGGTAGGTTTTAAAGGGAACGGGGATATCGTTGGCTTCAAAAGCGTGCAGAGAGATATTGATTTTATGAAGCGCCGGTGCCGAGAGCAGAATGTCCTGGGTTTGCCGAAGCAGGGTGCCGTTGGTGGTGATGATGACTTTGAAGCCGAATGTATGAGCAATATTCAGAAATTCTTCCAGCTGGGGATGGCACAGGGGCTCGCCCATCAGGTGAAAGTAAATAAAATCCGTATAGGGGCGGAGTTTTGACAGCAACAGGGTAAATTCATCGGCATTCATGCGGCGGTGTGCACGTTTTGTCCCTGGACAGAAATTGCATTTTAAATTGCAGAGATTTGAGATCTCAATATACACTTTTCGAAACCGCATTGCGAACCCTCCGTGCGCTTTTTCTATGAATATAACCGCTGTGACTGAAAAAATCAACTAAAATTTTGTGTGACTGTGTTGACAGTTGGTTTATAATAGAAGAAAAGGTAAGGGGGATAAAACATGGAAATCGATCAGCTATTTGAAAAACAGAAGCGCTTTTTTCAATCCGGTAGTACGCTGCCTGTAGATTGGCGTATCCGAATGCTGAAAAAACTGAAAGCGGCAGTGATTGCCAATGAAGGTAAGATCGCCGAGGCACTATATGCCGATTTGGGAAAGAGCAAAGAGGAAAGTTATATGTGTGAAACGGGAATGGTCCTTTCGGAGCTGTCCTACCTGATTCGGCATACGGCCTCTTTTGCCGGAAAAAAACGGGTCCATACCCCCATGGCGCAGTTTTGTGCAAAAAGCTACACGATGGCCACACCTTATGGAAATACGCTCATCATGAGTCCCTGGAATTATCCTTTCCTTTTGACGGTCGGGCCTTTGGCGGATGCCATTGCCGCAGGCAATACGGCAATCATTAAGCCCAGTGCCTATTCCCCCAATACGGCCGCCCTCATTGCCGAGATGATGAAACAGTGCTTTTCGCAGGAATATGTGGCGGTGGTGCTGGGGGGACGGGAAGAAAACGCCCATTTGTTGGAAAAGAAATTCGATTTTGTTTTCTTTACCGGCAGTCAGGAAGTGGGAAAGGTCGTGCTACGCCACACGGCGGAACATTTGACACCGGCGGTTTTGGAATTGGGCGGAAAAAGTCCGGTCATTGTTGACGAAACGGCTGATATCCCTCTGGCGGCTAAAAGAATCGTGTTCGGAAAGACCATCAACTGCGGCCAGACCTGCGTGGCACCGGACTATATCCTTTGCCACAGCACGGTGAAGGACCGGCTGATCGCAGAACTGAAAAAACAGATCACTTTGCAGCTGGGGGAGAGACCTCTGGAAAATCCCAACTATGGTCACATGGTCAATCGAAAACATTTCCAACGTGTGTGGGATTTGATCGATTATGAAAAAGTGGTCTGTGGCGGTGTCTGCGATCCCGAGAACTTGAAAATCGCTCCAACGGTCATGGATCATGTGACCTGGGAGGACAGAGTCATGGGAGAGGAAATCTTCGGGCCGGTGTTGCCGGTGCTGACGTATGAGAAAACGGAGCAGGTCATTGAGATGCTGAAAAATTGCCCAAAACCGCTGGCACTTTATCTTTTTACCACCGACCGTAAGATGGCCGATTTTGTGACCGAAAGAATTTCCTATGGCGGCGGCTGTATCAATGATACCATCATCCACCTGGCCACAGAGCACATGGGCTTCGGTGGCGTAGGCGAAAGCGGCATGGGCGCCTATCACGGAAAAGTCGGTTTTGAAACGTTCAGCCACAGAAAAAGCATCGTGGATAAGAAAAACTGGATCGATTTGCCGATGCGCTATCAGCCCTACAGTAAGTTCTACAGCAAGCTGATCCGCTTTTTCCTGAAATAAATACCAAGCCCCACTCCTCGGAGTGGGGCTTCGTTTATGCTTTGGGGAAAGAAAGAGTTACTTTAAACAGATCGCCGTCCAGTGTCAGCTCCAGAGAACCATGCTGGACTTCCATCAGACTTTTGGCGATGTTCAATCCCAGACCGCTTCCTTCGGTGTTTCGGGAAACGTCGCCGCGGACAAATCGCTCCAGCAATTCTTCGGCGGTAACCGTCAGTTCTATATTGGAAATGTTGCGTATGGACAATTGCACACGATCATCGACAGATGTCAGATCGATGTACACACGTGTGTTTGGTGCCGCATACTTCACAACATTGCCCAGCAGGTTGGAAAGGATCCTCCACAGAAGTCGACCGTCGGCGAGAATGTGCAACGGATCCTCCGGTGCACGGATGCTGGGAGTCAGTTGGGCACTTTCCAGCTTGTCCGCAAATTCCCCCAGTGCCTGATTTGCCGCTTCCGTGGCATCCAATTCCACCGGATTTACGCTGAGATTGCCGCTGCTGGCCTTGCTCAGCTCCATCAGGTCTTCGATCAGCTTTTTCAGCTGTTGGGATTGACGGGAAAGTACGTCCAGATACTGCTGGGTATCTTCCTGGCTGTGGGGCTTTTCCAGCAGGTCAACAAAATTGATGATGGAGGTCAGAGGTGTCTTGATGTCGTGGGACACGTTGGTGATCAGCTCCGTTTTCATCCGCTCGGAACGGATGCGGCTCTGCATGGCTTCGTTGGCTGCGCCGGACAAAGAATTGAGTTGCTGTGCGCAGTCTTTGAAAGAGCCGGACAGACGATTTTCCGGAATTTGATAGCTCAAATCGCCGCTGGCCATTTTCCTGGCGCCGATCAGCACTGTGCCGAAGCAATACCCTCCGTAGCACAAAAGGGCAATGCCGCCCAAACAGCATAAAATGGAAATCAGCAACAAAACCGTGCTTTTATATACGAGTCCGAAGACAAAACTGAGAACGATCGCCAACAGTGTGGCAATGCTTACAGCGAGCCATTGCCATACGGTCGGCAACATTTGCACCAGTGCGCAGACACCTTTTGAACAAAAACGAAGGCACCGACCGATGATGGTGTGGTACCACCAATAGCCGCATTTACACTTGCTCTGGGCGGAGAATATGTAGATCAGGCCCAGCACAACGGGAACGGCCAAACCGATACCGATCAGATTGAAAATAAGAACGTGGAAGGTATAGATCGTGTCGAACAGACCGTAGAACAGCAGATTGATCGCCGAAAACAGAAGCAGCGCTAACAGGATATAAATATCCAGCGGCAACTTGCTCAGTCCGTGGAGCTCTACAATATTGCTCTGCTTCCGTCCGGACACCCAGATCAGATATACCATCAGCAAAATGCCGGCCAGCAACGAAAGGGCAAATCCCCAGATGAAAAAATAGCGATAGGGGAAGAATGTGGAAAGCATTTGGTAGTTGGTATTGTTGAGCTTGCTTTGGTCTAAAGTGACAACGGCGTTCATGGTGATCTCCGCATAGCGGACTTCGTATACGACACGTTGACCGCTGACCAGAACTTCGTAGGTGTAAATCGGGCGCTGGGTCGTATCCGGTTCTGTGGAGACTTGATTAGATGCGCTTGTTTGTAGGCTGTCTTCCCCATCGAAAGTGCCATTATCGCCGGTATCCACATCGGGATCCTCTGTGCCGGTGTCTGGCTCCTCGGTGTCGGGTTCATCAGTGTCATCTGTTTTGACGATCATTGGACAGTCGAAGCTCAAGGAATATTCAATTGTAATGCCGCTTTTGACCGTATCACCACGGGTAAACAGAACATCATCATTTTCTCCTACGATTTGAACGTAGGAACCACCGTAATAGGTCAGTCCGTAAAGGTGATTTACCAGCTCTTTTGGACATTTACCGGTAGTGGTGGCGGCGTATTCTTTGGCGGCAGACAGCGCCAGCTTTCGACCTTCTTCATAGCAAAGACTTTGAGCCAGAGAGTCGGGATAATCCTGATAGAGGTTGGCCGAAAACAGGGAAATGACCCCATAGCCGCAAAACAGTGTGGTCAGAAAACACAGGGAGGCCAAAATAAAGGCAAGTGTTTTAAAAAGAAGACTGTAGCGCTTCATTTGCTGACCTCCATTTTGTATCCCTGCCCCCATACGACTTTAATATAACGTGGTTCTGAGGGGTTGATCTCTATTTTTTCACGCAGATGACGGATGTGAACGGCCACTGCACCCTCTGTTCCCAGGGCAGTTTCCTGCCAGACCGCTTCGTAGAGTGCTCTGGTGGAGTAGACTTTTCCAGGATTATGGATCAGCAGGTTTAAAATGCTATATTCCGTAGGGGTCAGTGAAACGGGATTGCCATCTACGGTGACGGCTTTTGTACGGTCGTTGATAGAAATGCCACCCATGGAAATGGAGTCGGAGTGCTCCTGGACGTGACTGCCCAAAAGGGCATATCGCCGCAGATGGCTGCGCACACGGGCCAGAACTTCGGCAGGGACAAAGGGCTTGGTGATATAGTCGTCTGCACCGACATTCAAGCCGTGTACAATATCCTCTGTTTCGGATTTGGCAGTCAAAAACAGAATGGGCACATTGGAAAATTCCAGAATTTTAGCGGCGGTGGAAATGCCGTCCATTTCGGGCATCATAATGTCCAGAAGAACCAGGTGTATTTCGTGGGATCGCATGATCTGGAGGGCGTCATGTCCGTTGTAAGCAGTATGAAGTTCGTATCCTTCGGGGGATAAATAAATTTTTAATGCGCTGACGATGTCTTTCTGGTCGTCGCAAATCAAAACATGATACATGAGCCATGACCTCCTTTTCTACATTATAGCAGATATGGGTGAAAGATGAAAGAGGTATTTTATAAACAAATCGGGCGACAGCAATGCAGTCGCCCAACAGTTAGATGTCAATAGGTTCGGATTTCTTTTCCAATCGCAAAATGCTGACTTGTTCAGCCCGATGGTTTTCAACGGCGGTAACGGTGATCTCCAGATCCTGATAAACAAATTTATCGCCGGTTTCGGGAATTTTTCCCAGTTGCTCGGCGACCCAGCCTCCGAGGGAAACCATTTCCGACTCTACTTCAATACCGAAATGATCGCCGAAGGCATCCAAGTCCATGGAACAATCCGCCTCGAAGCGGTGATCGCTGACCTGATTGAATTCTTCAACTACATCGTCGTGCTCGTCATAGATATCACCGACCAGCTCCTCCAGAATATCTTCCATGGTGACGATACCGTAAGTTCCGCCGTATTCATCAAGCACCACGGCAATGTGGGATTTGTTCTTTTGCAGCTGACGGAGCAGGGGACTGATCTTTTCGTTCTTCAGAACGAAAATGGTGGGACTGATGATGTCTTTTAACTTCTTTCCGGTGATACCGTTGCCGGTATAAAAATCTTTCAGGTGGATAACGCCGACGATATTGTCGATGCTTTCTTCGTATACCAGGATACGGGAAAACTTGGTTTCGGAGAAAACGGCGGCGATCTGTTCCTTGGTGGCAGTGATGGGTACGGCTTCCAAATCGACCCGATGAGTCAAAATATCTTCTGCTTCCAGCTCCGTAAATTCGATGGCATTGCGCAGCAGTTCGCCCTCATTTTGGTCGATGCTTCCGTCCTGCTCCACTTCGTCGACCAGCATCAGAAGTTCTTCCTGGCTCATTTTGGTGTCGGACTCGGTTTTCAGCAATTTGGCCACCAGCTTTTTCCAGCCGGAGAAAATTGCGGTCAGGGGAGTGAGCAGGATGATGAGGATGCGCAGGAAAGGGGCGGAAAACATTGCGAATTTTTCCGGCATATCCTTGGCAACGCTCTTGGGAGTGATCTCGCCGAAAATCAGTACGACCAGCGTGATGACCACGGTGGAAACGGTGGCGCCGGTATCGGGGTCGTTGAGCAGTTTTACAAAGAGAATGGTGCCCAGGGAGGAAGCGCCGATGTTGACGATGTTGTTGCCGATGAGGATGGTGGAAATCAGCTTGTCGTAGTTGTCGGACAGCTGACAGGCCAGATGAGCCTTTTTGTTTCCTTTTTCGGCCAGAGTTTTCATTCTGGTCTTGTTCATGGAAGAAAATGCTGTTTCCGTAGCGGAAAAATAGGCCGAAAACAGCAAACATATTGCAATAATAACGATATAAGCGGTCATGAAAAATGTAACTCCTTTATGTTCGGTTGAGAAAAATGCCTAAAATATGCAAAAAAACACATCCACCCTGCTTCTTAGCAGCGCAGATATGCCATACAAAACGAGCAGCCGATGAAGTTACAGTTGGGCGCGTCACTACTGTCGCCGTCCATCAGGGAATACCTCCAGTTCAAAGTTATTTCGATTATTGTAGCCGAAGTGACGGGAGAAGTCAAGAGCGGAACTGTAAATTGTGAAAAATGGACAAAAAGTGTGTTTGCTGACAGTTTTTCGGAAAGAAAAACTGGTGATATTGCGATGCTTTCGCCCTGTAATTACGACAAAATTTGCCGGAATTTTGTGGCATACTGTATGGAAAAGAGGAAAAAGGGGGGACTATGATGGGAATTGTTTATAAAATCAGAGCCGAACATTACGGTAGCGGACTGGTCATCCCGATTGCGCTCACATACGATGACCGCCGACTTGTACACATCAGAAAAATCTTTCGCTATGAACAAAACATAGATGGGAGTGGAAAGATACAGCGGTTTTACTGTACGACCGATGGCGGAAACATCTGCCTGTCGTTGAACAATGGGCGATGGTCGTTGGAAAATGCGCAGACGGATCTATGAAAATGTGAAATTTTTATTATCTTTTTTCATGACCTCTTGACTTTTGGAAAGAATGGAGTATAGTGAGGATAAAGAAATTAGCACTCTAACGCATAGAGTGCTAAAACAGAAAGGAAGGATAGCTATGACATTCAATAACTATACCCAGAAGTCTCTGGAAGCTGTCCAGAGCGCACAGAAAATTGCTGTGCAGCATTCCAATCAACAACTGGAGCAGATCCATCTTTTGCTGGCGCTGTTACAACAGGAGGATGGCTTGATCCCCCATTTGCTGCGAAAGATGGATGTGACGGTAGAAAGCCTGGAAGCGGCGGCGAAGGCACAGCTGCAAAAACTGCCCAGCGTGAGCGGCAGTCGGGAAGCGGATCGGTTTTATATCAGCGCAGAGGTGGATGCGACATTCTCTGATGCGGAAAAACAGGCCCAGAGCATGAAAGATGAATTCATTTCCGTAGAGCATCTGTTCCTCGGACTGATCCACACGGCCAAGGGCGACGTGAAAACGTTGTTTGATACCTATCGCATCACCACAGAGCAGACTTTGCAGGCGCTTCGGGCAGTTCGGGGCAATCAGCGTGTGACCGGTGACAATCCGGAGGAAACCTATGGGGCATTGGAAAAATACGGCATTGACCTTGTAAAACGGGCACGGGAACAGAAACAGGATCCGGTGATCGGCCGTGATGAGGAGATCAGAAATGTGGTCCGTATTTTGTCCCGAAAGACAAAAAACAACCCTGTGTTGATCGGTGAGCCAGGCGTTGGCAAGACCGCTATTGCGGAGGGACTTGCCCAGCGGATCGTTAAAAAGGATGTACCCAAAACATTGCAGGATAAAACCATTTTCTCCCTGGATATGGGCGCATTGATCGCCGGTGCCAAGTATCGGGGCGAATTTGAGGAGCGATTGAAAGCTGTGCTCAACGAGGTGAAGCAGTCTGAAGGGAAAATCATTCTGTTCATCGATGAGTTGCACACCATCGTCGGTGCGGGCAAAACGGAGGGCAGCATGGATGCAGGCAATTTGCTCAAACCCATGCTGGCTCGTGGCGAGTTGCACTGTATCGGTGCCACCACGTTGGATGAATACCGACGTTATATCGAAAAAGATCCGGCGTTGGAGCGGCGGTTTCAGCCGGTGCAGGTGGATGAGCCTTCCGTGGAAGAGACCATTTCTATTTTGCGGGGACTGAAAGAACGCTATGAAGTGTTTCACGGCGTGAAGATCGCAGACTCGGCAATTATCGCGGCGGCAACGCTGTCCCACCGATATATCACCGACCGTTTTCTGCCGGACAAGGCCATCGATCTGGTGGATGAGGCCTGCGCCCAAATCCGCACGGAAATGGATTCCAGCCCTGCCCCAATGGACGCGGTATCCAGAAAAATCATCCAGATGGAAATTGAGGCCGCGGCGTTGAGAAAAGAAAACGACAACCTTTCCAAGGCTCGGTTGAACGACATTCAAAAGGAATTGGCAGAGGAACGGGATAAGTACAATGCCATGAAGGCCCAGTGGGAAAACGAGAAAAAATCCATCGGACGGCTGCAACAGTTGCGTGAACAGATCGAGGACATGAAACGGCAAATCGAGTCGGCTCAGCAGCAGTACGATTTGGAAAAAGCGGCTCAGCTGCAATACGGACAATTGCCGAAGCTGGAAAAAGCCCTGCAGGAAGAGGAACAGCGTGCACAAAATGCAAAAGATCAAGTAATGCTTCGGGACCGTGTAACGGAAGAAGAAATTGCATCCATCGTAGAGCGGTGGACGGGAATTCCCGTTTCCAGACTGGTACAGAGCGAACGGGATAAACTGCTGCACCTGGAGCAGACCCTTCATCGGCGTGTTGTCGGTCAGGATGAGGCGGTCCAGGTGGTGGCAGAGGCCATTCAGCGCAGCCGTGCAGGCATTCAGGATCCTAATCGGCCGATCGGTTCGTTCCTGTTTTTGGGACCTACCGGCGTAGGCAAGACGGAACTGGCCAAAGCTCTGGCACAGACCCTCTTTGACGACGAGCAAAACATGGTCCGTATCGATATGTCCGAATATATGGAGAAATACTCTGTTTCGCGGCTGATCGGTGCGCCTCCAGGCTATGTGGGCTATGATGAGGGAGGCCAGCTGACAGAGGCAGTTCGGCGGAAACCCTACTGTGTGGTGCTGTTCGACGAAGTGGAAAAAGCACATCCCGATGTTTTCAACGTGTTGCTTCAGGTACTGGATGACGGCCGGATCACGGATTCTCAGGGACGGACGGTGGATTTTAAAAATACCATCATTATTTTGACATCCAATCTGGGGTCGGAGTATTTACTGGGCGGAATCAATGCCGACGGAACGGTGGACGAGAGCGCAAAAGCACAGGTAAACAGCCTGTTGCGCCGCTCGTTCAGACCGGAATTTTTAAACCGCCTGGACGAAATCGTGTTCTACAAGCCGTTGACCAGAGAAAATGTGACGGCCATCATTGATCTGCTGACCGAGAAGCTGAACGAGCGGCTGGCACAGCAACAGATCCGTCTGGAACTGACACCTGGGGCGAAGAAAGCCATCGTGGATGAAGCCTATGACCCCGAGTATGGCGCACGGCCGTTGCGCCGCTATATGCAGCATACGGTGGAAACGATGCTCAGCAGAAAACTGCTTCAGGGAACAATCGTGCCAGGGCAGACAGTTACCGTTGACGAAGAAAACGGAGAATTGGTGCTTCGATAAACAGACCGCCGATGGGGGAGAACCTCATCGGCGGCTTTGCTTAAATATAGGATCGGTCATGTACATAGATCAGCCAGTGTGAAATCGATGACTTTTGCAAGCGACTCAAGAGATAGTTCCACCTGATAGCCGATTTTTCCGCCGCTGAACAGAACGGCTTCCCAGTTTTCGGCGGAACGGTCAAAGACGGTGGGGAAAAACTTCTTCATACCAATGGGGGAACAGCCGCCGTGTATGTATCCGGTCAGAGGCAGCAGATCCTTGGATTTTACCATTTCAATGCTTTTTTCGCCCACTGCAACGGCGGCCTTTTTCAAATCCAGTTCCCGACAAACGGGAATGATGAAAACGTAAAAATGTTTGCTGTGCCCCACTGTGACCAGCGTTTTAAAAACCTGATTGGGGTCCTGATTTAAAAATTCGGCAACGTCTTCGCCGCTGACGGCATCGCTGTCAACGTAGCAGTGGGTTCGGTAGGAAACTTTACACCGGTCAAGAATACGCATGACATTGGTTTTTTCGGGTTTCTTCATAGATGGGGCTCCTTTGCAGCGTTGGGATCCGGTTGATTATAACATATCGTGAGCGGTAAAGCAAATCCATAATTACACGGGAGATCGGAGCGCTGTTGCAATCGAAAAAAAGCTATGGTATAATATCAAAGGAGGGTGATTTTAATGAAAAAGGTAAAAATCACAGCCGTTCGCAGGGCCTGTTATCCCGATTTGATGGAACGGTATGAAAATCCTATTGAACATGCGTGCAATGTAGCACTGGGGCAGGTCTGGATATCGGAAAACGGAGAAAAACCCCAAGGTTTCTGCGACAGTGCGTGGGAAAGTATAGCGCCTTTTGTTACCGTACTGGCCAGGGGAGGCGGTAATTTTTACGATGGATGGATGAAAGATCCATATTCGGCAATGATTTCCTGCAATGACGGTTTCAGACCGGTCAGCTTTTATTTGAAAACGATGGAGGAATAAAAATGGCTTTTGATTTTAAGAAAGAATATAAAGAGTTCTATTTGCCGAGAAATAAGCCTCAAATCGTGACGGTGCCATCTGCAAATTATATTGCAGTTTGTGGCGAGGGCGACCCCAATGAAGAGGGAGGCGCGTATAAATCGTCCATCGGTGTGCTGTATGCCATCGCCTATACCATTAAAATGAGCAAGATGGGCGACCACCGCATTGAGGGATATTTCGATTATGTGGTGCCGCCGCTGGAGGGATTTTGGTGGCAGGAGGGCACGGAGTGTTTTGATTATAAGAATAAATCCACATTTCAATGGATCAGTGTCATTCGCTTGCCGGATTTTGTCACGAAAGCGGAATTTGACTGGGCTGTGGCGGAAGCGACAAGAAAGAAAAAGCTGGATTGCTCCTGTGCCCAGTTTCTGACGATAGAAGAGGGGCTCTGCGTACAAATCATGCACATTGGCCCTTTCGACAACGAACCGGCGACCGTGGCTCTGATGGATGCGTTTTTGAAAGAAAACGGCTATGAAAACGACTTTTCGCAGACACGCCGCCATCATGAGATCTATCTTTCCGATGCCCGAAAGGTGGCACCCGAAAAGTGGAAAACGGTCATCCGCCATCCCGTGCGGAAAAAGAATGAGCTGTGAGCGGATTAAAAATATCGATATGCTCTGAATATGCAATTACCCCCGTTTTGCTCGATGCAAAACGGGGGCTGTATTTTGAATTTAAAGAATGTACTTTGAAATGGAGGCACAAATCTTTTTGATATCCACTTTGGAACGAAAATCAAATTGCAGACAGGCACCATTGCTGAATGTCAGAAGCAATTCGCTGTCGATATCCAGCAGTCCGGCGGTTTCAATGCCGTAGTAAAGCACCTTGGAATAAGGATAGGAGAAGTAAGACACTTTCTTTCCGGTGATGCCCTGGACGTTGACAACGAATACACGCTTATCCGTGAAAATAACCTGGTCACGGATGGTTTGGAAAGCTTGAATCGCTTCTTCGCCTGAGACGAGTAGTCCAGTTACTTCGGAACGGATGGAACTGAGAGGAATTTCTTTCAAATTCATAAAATTGGAATCGCCGATGATGCCGGATGAGATGTTTGTCATGGCAAGTCACTCCTTTTTGTTATTGGTGAGGCATACCCTCAATAGAAGACAAAAGATGGTCAACAGCTGGTTTTATCTCGGAAAAAGAAAGGGGATGAATCCCCCAACGTTTAATTTTTGCCAGCGACAGAGAGCGATGGTCACCACAACGCTCGTTGATCGTTGCAGTGTCAATGACATAAAACTGCCATTGTTCCATTGCAAGGGGATCGGCGGTAGAGCGGTCTGGGTTTGCGAATAGACACAGCACGTAAATTTCGGATCGCCGTTCCGGCGATTGATCGTTCCTGCCACAGTAAAAGTATCCGTTTTCGTCTTCTATAACATCACATTTGCGTGTTTTGGCGATGGAAAATACTGGCTTTGCAGGTGTGGCACGATCCCAGGCCTGCAACACGGAAGAACATTTGACCTCAATTCGAGCGCCGTGATAAATGATATCACATTCTCCCCAGCCGCGCTTTGCATCGGTCGTATCACAGCCAAGGGCGGTGTTGACAATGAACTCTGCCAAATCTCCGCGAGGCCCATCGGCAAGGAGCCTGGACCGTGCCCATGCCCAGAAGTCTTTTGCGGTTTGAGGAAGTTCTTGTGCATGATAGGTCAGGTGCTCGTTTCCTTGCATAACAGGGTATCTCATGGCGCTGTCTCCGTTCCGTTGATTTTACCGTCGTTCCGTATACTGCCGTAGCCGCCAGGAGATGGAAAAAGTTGGAAAAATAACACATATTTAACCATAACCATTGCCGTCTTTCTCAATTATTTCGATTTTCTGTTTTCAGTATAGCAGAAGAATTGAGGGAAGTCAACG
>CAZVMK010000037.1:0-13666 GCA_964628315.1 uncultured Oscillospiraceae bacterium | reverse complement strand
CCGGACTGGACTATGTTTCCTGCTCTCCCTTCCGTGTGCCGATCGCCCGTCTGGCTGCAGCTCAGGCAGCTATCAAGGACAGCGAGAACTAAGTTAAATCTCAATATCTGACCTAACATCAAATCCCCAACTGCGTACCGCAGTTGGGGATTTTTGCGCTACAAACCGGTTGCATTGCCGATAAATACAAAACAGGGGCGGCACCGAATGGTGCCGCCCAATTGAACGAATTTTTACGCTTCGATAATGACCAACGGCTTGATCAGATCACGGGGTTTGTCTTTCATGAGCATCAATGCAGGTTCAACGTTTTCTAAACCGACAAATCTGTGGGTCACAAGCTTCTCGGGGTGAATGCGTCCGGCCATGACAAGGTTTGCCAGCTTTTCCATGCGAAGTCTGCCGCCAGGCATCAGACCGCCGCGGATCTGCTTGTGGGCCATTCCGCAGCCCCATTCCGCCCGCGGGATCTTCACATAATCGCCTTCGCCCAAATAGTTGACATTGCCGATGATCCCGCCAGGCTTCAGCATACGGATCGCCTGGTCGAAAGTGTCGTTATCACCGCCGGCAATCACGATTTTATCAACGCCCTTCCCGTTGGTTTTGGCCAGAATCTGCTCAACGATGTCACCCTCTCTGTAATTGATAATTTCGGTGGCACCGAATTCCAGGGCAAGGTCTGCGCAATTTTTTCTGGAACCCACCGCATAAATGGTAGAGGCACCTCTAATCGCCGCACCGGCCACCGCCATAAGTCCCACAGGGCCAATGCCGATAACTGCTACCGTATCGCCGAACTGGATATCCGCCAATTCTACACCGTGGAAACCGGTAGGGACCATGTCTGCCAGCATACAGGCCGCCGCAATATCCATGCCCTCGGGCAGATGTGCCAGATTGCCGTCGGCATCGTTTACGTGGAAATATTCGGCGAACACGCCGTCTTTGAAATTAGAGAATTTCCAGCCGGAAAGCATACCGCCGGAGTGCATGGCGTATCCACCCTGGGCTTCCAGAGAATTCCAGTCGGGGGTGATGGCGGCAATCAGCACTCTGTCACCAAGCTTGAAATCTTTCACCTCCGAGCCGACTTCCACAACTTCGCCCACTGCTTCGTGTCCCAAAACCATTTCGTGACGGTCACCGATCGCACCTGCCCAGATGGTATGCACGTCGGAAGTGCAGGGCGCCAGGGCAAGGGGCTTGCAGATCGCATCACAGGGCCCACAAAGGGGCCTTTCTTTTTCAACCCAACCGGTCTGGCCGATTTTTAACATTGCAAAACCTTTCATTATAAAAACCTCCTGAAGTTAAAATCTTTTGTTTCCTATGTATGTTCTCTGCGGATGGACATTCATAAATTTAGCGTTATAAAAAAGCCCCGAAATATTTGCTGTAGCCTCTTTATGAGAATGATTATTATTTACATCTGAAGTATAGCATATCGAAATCTACTTGTCAATATGAAAATGAGAATTATTCTCAAAAATGCAAGCCGTTTTATCAGGAAACAGGTCACGGACCGAAACGGAGGACAGTCGGATGGGAATAAGTTTCTCGATAAAATCAAATAATGAAGCCCTCCGATGTTTACGTCGGAGGGCCTGTGCATTATGATTGCGTGTATATAAGTTTGAATTTACCTGCTTCGTATTGCCAGAATTTGCCCTTTTCAATGGCATCCCACTGGGAAGCCGTGCCCTGAAAACAGATCTCTGCCAGGTCGTTACAGTAAGCAAAGGCAGAATTTCCAATGGAACGGAGACTGCTGTTTACATGGATTTTTTCCAGTTTCGTACAGCCGGAAAAAGTACTGCGGCCGAGGGAGATCACGTTTTGACCGAGATGGACTTCGGTAAGGGATGTGCAGTTGGCGAAACTGTGGGCACCCAGGGCGAGAACGCTGTCGCTGACGGTAAGTTCTGTCAGCGCGGAACCTGCAAAGGCGTGATCGCCAATGGCAGTGACCCCGTCGGGAATATTTACGGCGGTGAGCAACTCCCCGTTGAGATATAGGTTGTGACCGAGATAGAGGGGATTGCTCAGGCTGTTTTCGAAGGCAATGCCACACCAGCGCCCGATGTCCGTGATATACACACCGCAAAGGGCAGTACAACCGCTGAAAGCATCTGCCTGTATTTCTTTCGGACAGTCGAGGAAATGGATCTGTTTTAAATCACTGCAACCGGAAAAAGCGCCTGCGCCGATGATCTCGCATTCCCGACTGATGGTGACCGTTTCCAGACTGGCACAGTTTTGAAAGGCATAGTCCATAATGGCGGTTCCGGCATTGAGGGTCAAATTTTTCAGAGAGGATGGGACAGAGCTGAGTTCTTCAAATTCGCTGAACAGGGCGCCGAAACGGTCACCGGTGAGGGGCAACGACAGACGTTCCAGGGCACTGCATTCGCCCAAAGCGCAAAAGCCGATGGCAGAAACCTGAGACGGAATGACAAGCTCCGTCAACCCACTGCAACCGTAAAAGGCGTATGCGCCAACGGCGGTCACGCTGTCGGGAATGAAAATCGATGTCAGGTGATCGCAACCGCACAGTGCATTAGCGGCGATTTCCGTTACCGGTTTGCCGCCAAAGGTGGAGGGGATGATGAGCTCGTTTCCGGAATAGGTACCGAGACCGGAAAAACTGTAACCGTCTTTATTTGAGGTAAATACCAGACCGTTATCGGAGACCGCACCGCAAAATTGGCAGACACCGTCACGGATGGAATGTTCTTTCATTGCCACGGTGGCAGTTTCCCGTTCGCCGCAGGCGCAGCAACGCTGTAAGAGTCCTTCATGGGTGCAACTAGCCTCTATCACCGTTTCCCAGGAACCGAAATCGTGGGTGTGTTCGGTGGCTTCGGGAGGGGATTGCGTTTCTTCCACGGTGGGGGAAGTCAGCGAAGGCATGACGGATGTGGCGCTCGGCGGAGTTTGTGCATTAGCGATTGTCGGAGCGGTGGATGAGACATCACCCTTGCAGGCGGAAAGGGTAAAAACGCCGATGATCCCCAGCACTGCCACGATCAGAGATAATTTCTGCTTCAAACCGGTTCCTCCTTGGATGAATTTCAAAATGTGTCAGCGCATATACAGCGGCGTGGCATTCTGATAGGCCTGGGGCTTGTATGTAACGGAGCCGATGGGCTTGCCGCTGATGCCGAATTTGGGGTTGTACCCGAAAAGGTTTACATAACGCTCAAAATCATCTCGCTCAGTGGCCATGGCTTCCATAACAGCCACGGTGGCCAACACATCGTCAATGGCACGATGGGAGTTGACAACCTTGCCGGTCAGTCCATAGGCTTCAATGGCATTGCAAAGCTTGTGGGGATAGGAACGGCGGTCTTTGTATACGGTCAGCAGATCCAGTTTATCCTTGCCACGCAGAGCTCCGACATCGCCGCTGCGCAGTAGCAGATAAAACAGAAAACTCAGGTCAAAATGGGCGTTATAAGCCAGAAGCAGAGTATTTCCGCTGAACATTTCTCCGATATCCTTGCATAGCTGCTCTTTGGAAATGCCACGGGCGGCCACATCCGCAGGCGTAATGCCCGTTAATTTCTGAATTTCGGGAGGGATGGTGTTTCCGGCGGAGAGGGTGATCAGTTCATCGTATTCTCGGGTCAGCAGAACCTGACCGTCCAGAACTTCCAACACCGCCGCCGAAAATTCGATGATTTCGTCCCTTGCATAATCCAGACCGGTGGTTTCGGTGTCAAAGACCACAAATTTATCGTATTTTTCAGAAATAGTTCCGATATTTGCCATTTTTTATTCTCCTTTTGCCAGAGCCATGGCACGTTTGAATTTACTTTTAGATTCGGGATGCAGGCCGTATTCGCCGGCCAGCGACTGAGCCAATGCCACAGCGGCACTTTCGCTGCCGGACTTCAGCTCGATCTCCACTTCACACAGAGATTGCTCTCGACCACCGCCCAGCAGAAATCCTTTATCCAGCGCCAGTTCGGCCATGCCATCGGCGGTGGGGATATCTGCCGCCTGACGGGTGAAGCGTGCACCGCAGACGGGAAAGAGGGGACTGCCGGAACATTGCGCCGGAATATCGGGGGCACCCTGGGCCACCAGCGCCGCAATGCCGCTGTCAATATCCGTGGCAAGGCACTCCCATTCGCCACGACTGCCATCGGGCAGTGGGGTCTTCAGGGTGCAGACGGTTTGACCGTTTTCACGGCGCAGGCGCAGTGTCATGTGCTGGGCGGACAGCCTATGGTCGGCGGTATCAAAGTAGGTGGTTTCCATGGAAATGGTGCGATGCTGGGGATATCGAACAGCCAGCTTTTCCAGAACGGACTCGTCGGCGGCATATTTCAGTTCAAATTCTCGGCCCATAATTTACCTCACAGAATTGTTTTTTCGCTATTATACAACGTTTTGGCTCCGTATGCAAGAAACTTTCGCGCATCACGGCTTTCGACGGAAAATTCCTGATTTTCGTGGTAGGATTCAGATAGTACAACAAGGGATGTGATACCGAATGAAATTGCAGGCGGAAAAAAGGAACATTCAATGGAACACATTGCTGCAAAAACAGCGCAATGATCCGTTTTTTCAAACATGGACACAGCCGATGATCGCCTTTTTGGCAGGATTTTGCCTCAGCGCCGCCGGTTTGGGAAATGTGCCGCTTCCTCTGTGCCTGGCGGTGCTGTGTGCCGGTGGAACGGGGTGGACACCGATGGCACTGGCTGTTGGCGGTGGTTTGGGTTACATATTTTTCTGGGGGCAGGCGGCCATGCAACCCCTGCTCTGGATGGCCGAAGCCCTGCCCGTGGGTGTTTTTTTATCGGACAAAAACAAACAGTTCCCCCTGCTGGTGCCCACGCTGGGGGCCATGGCTGTGGCGGTCACGGGACTGGCCTTTCAGCTGTGGACGGAAGAAAGCCTGACCGTGACTCTGTATTTGTTGCGCGTGGGACTGGCTTTTGGGGTCACTTTGCTGGTGCAGACACTGCACCGCCGTCGAAGCCCTGCAACGGTGGCGTTGGCGGTGGGACTGGCAGTGCTTTCTCTGGCCCAGATCGCACCGATGGATTTCCTGAATTTGGGATTTGTGGCCGGCGGCGCCCTTAGTATGCTGACTTCTTTCCCAACGGTCATCATGGCCGGCCTTGCCCTGGATGTGTCCGGCGTGGCGGCAGTGCCGATGACGGCGGTGCTGTGCATCTGTCGCTTCGCCGCAAGGATCCCCTTTTTGCCGAAACGGGGAAAAGTGTTGGTGCCGGCATTGGTATATTTGCTGGTGATGGGACTGTGCGGTCAAAGCAGATGGCTACCGATCCCTGCGTTGCTGGTAGGTGGTATGGCGGCACTGCTACCGATGGAGCAACCCAAAAAAGAGGCGCAAACCGCCCAGCGGTATATTCAGGATCGACTGGATACGGTATCTGCGGTCATGGCGCAGACCGACCGCCTGCTGCGGGAGGTGGCGGTGTATCCTCTGGATGAAAGTGCCCTGATGTTGCGTGCGGCGGAACGTGCCTGTGAGCACTGCGACAAGCGAAAAAACTGCCACGGTGCGCAGCGGGCACAGTTTCTTCCGCAGGCATTGCTTCACCAGAGCGTGATAACTGCGGATCATCTTCCCCAGGAGTGTAAGCGGAAGGAACGGTTGCTGGCGGAACTGCAACGCAGTCAGGAATTTTATCGACTGTTGCAGGCGGATCGCCAACGGCAACGGGAATACCGCAGTGCCGTTATCCAGCAGTATGGCTTTTTGGCCGGATATCTACGGGAATTGGCAGACGATCTGCCTCGTTGGGATGAGGAAAGACCTCTACGCTTCCGACCGGAGGTGGCGGCTTGCTCCCGTGGCAGAGAAGCGATAAACGGAGATCGGTGTTGCTGGTTCGCCGGAACGAAAGGAAAGTATTATGTGCTACTGTGCGATGGCATGGGCACAGGGGAGGAAGCGGCCTATGAGGCGAAAATCGGCGCAGGACAAATGCGCCGAATGCTGACGGCCGGATATCCTGCCCATGAAGCCCTCCGAAGTTTGAACAGTCTTTGCGTGCTCCGTGCCTGCGCCGGCGCGGTGACGGTGGATCTGGCGGAGGCGGATCTGCAAAACGGACGGGTGACACTATATAAATGGGGGGCGGCACCTTCCTGGCTTCTGCGCGGAACGGAAAGGGAAAAAATCGGCAGGGAGTGTCTACCCCCTGGGATTTCTCTGGAGGATGGAGCCGAGACCGTGGACAAACTGATTTTACAGCAGGGGATGGCGCTGGTCATGGTCAGCGACGGTGTGGATGCAGAGTCTGCACTGGATATTTCTCAGGAGGACCGTGATCAACCGGCCGGATTTTTGGCGGCGATGATATTAGAGTCGGGAACATCGGATGTGCCGGATGATGCCACTGCGGTGGTCCTGCGACTGCATCGGTTGGAAAGTTGAAGAATTTTCCGAAAAAAAGAGATTTTCCTTGCAAACAGACGGAAAATCGATTATAATAAAAAGCTACATAAAGGGAGGTGCATTTGTGGCAAAGCTTTATTTTAAATACGGTGCCATGGGTTCCAGCAAAACCGCTCAGGCACTCATTACCAAATACAATTACGAGGAAAACGACCTGAATGTATGGCTGATAAAGCCCAGCGCCGACACACGTGATGGCGCCGATATCCTGCGCAGCCGTATCGGCTTGCAGGCACAGGTGGATGTGATCGGGCCGCAGGTGGACATCTTCCGGCAGTTTTCCGACACACAGAAAGACTGCGATGTGGTCATTGTAGATGAATGCCAGTTTATGACGGAGGCGCAGGTTGAACAGCTGCGTGCCATCGTCAATGAGTATGCCATTCCGGTGCTGTGCTTCGGATTGCGGACGGATTTCCAGACGAGGTTATTCCCTGGCTCCCGTCGGTTAATGGAATTAGCAGACGTGATAGAGGAAATCAAGACCATGTGCGACTGCGGCGCCAAGGCCACCATCAATGCCAGAATTTGCGATGGCCTGATCGTGACGGAGGGTGCGCAGGTGGTGCTGGGCGGTAACGACAGCTATATTGCCATGTGCCACCGCTGTTATGTCCACGGCATTCGGGATAGAAAGATCATCAAACTCCATGGCAAACATGAAAAGATAAATAATTGAAAAGGAGATATATAATATGGAAATTTCTGAAATTCTTACGAAGTGCGACCACACCCTGCTGGCGCAGACTGCAACATGGGCTGAGATCAAGGCCATTTGCGACGACGGTATGAAATATCACACCGCTTCCGTTTGCATTCCCGCTTCTTTTGTGAAGCAGGCAAAAGAGTATGTAGGCGATAAACTGGCAATCTGCACGGTCATCGGCTTCCCCAACGGCTACGCCACCACCGCCGCAAAGTGCTTTATGGCTTCCGATGCCGTGGCCAACGGTGCCGATGAAGTGGATATGGTCATCAATATCGGCTGGGCAAAAGAGGGCAAGTGGGCCGAGATCACCGAGGAGATCGCCGCCATCAAGAAAGCTTGCAACGGAAAGCTGCTGAAAGTCATCATCGAAACCTGCCTGCTGAACGATGAGGAGAAGATCGCCTTGTGCAAGTGCGTGTCCGACTCCGGTGCCGATTATATCAAGACTTCTACCGGTTTCAGCAAGGCCGGTGCCACCTTCGCCGATGTGGAACTGTTTGCCAAGTATGTTGCACCTCACGTGAAGATCAAGGCCGCCGGTGGCATTTCCAGCTTGGAAGATGCCGAGAAATTCATCGCTCTGGGCGCATCCCGTCTGGGTACCAGCCGTATCGTAAAGATCGCCAAGGGCCTGGAAAACGACGGAACATACTAATTCATAATTTACTTATTCGGAGGATATAAATATGTCTAACTTCCCTGCTACCCCCCATATCAATGTTCAAAATGAGATCGGATTCGGCAAGACCGTGTTGATGCCTGGCGATCCTCTGCGTGCCAAGTTCATCGCAGAAAACTTCCTGGAAAGCCCCGTTCTGGTGAACGGTGTTCGCGGTGTCAATGGCTATACCGGTTATTATAAGGGTGTCAAGGTTTCCGTGATGGCTTCCGGCATGGGTATGCCTGCCATCGGTATCTACTCCCACGAGCTGTTCAACTTCTTCAATGTGGAGAACATCATCCGCATCGGCTCTGCCGGCGCCATTCAGGAGAATATCCACCTGTACGATCTGGTCATCGGTCAGGGCGCCTGCACCGACTCCAATTTTGCCGCACAGTTCCACTATCCTGGAACTTTCGCCCCCATCGCTTCCTGGGAACTGGTCAGCGAGGCCGTGAAGGCTGCTGAGGCCAACGGTGCCGTGTATCACGTGGGCAACGTCAGCTCTTCCGATGTGTTCTATGGCGACCACGCCAATGTTCCCGAGGGTATGGACACCCTGTACAACCAGAAGAAGATGGGCGTTATGGCTCTGGAGATGGAAGCCGCCGCTCTGTACATGAACGCCGCCCGTTACGGCAAGCGTGGCCTGTGCATCTGCACCATTTCCGACCACATCCTCACCGGCGAGGTCACCTCTGCCGAGCAGCGCCAGAATTCCTTTACCACTATGATGAAGGTGGCGCTGGATACTGCTGTTGCCATGGAGAATAAGTAAGCCTATGAAACGTGTATTTTTGTTCGTGCTGGATTCCTGCGGCATCGGGCAGATGCCGGATGCAGCCGCTTTTGGCGATCACGGTGTCAATACCCTCCGCTCCTGCACAACTTCCGATAAACTGCATATTCCTAATATGATCGCCGCCGGTCTGGGAAACATTGACGGCGTAGATTATCTGCCGAAGACAGAAAATCCCACCGGTGCCTATGCCAGACTGCAAGAAGCTTCCATGGGCAAGGACACAACCATCGGCCACTGGGAGATCGCCGGCATCGTGTCGCCTGATCCGCTGCCCACCTATCCCAACGGATTCCCCGATGAAATTCTGGAGCCCTTTAAGGCGGCTACCGGCCGTGGCGTGCTGGCCAATGCGCCCTGGTCCGGCACTGCTGTGATCGATGAGTACGGTGCCGAGCATATGCGCACCGGCGATTTGATCGTTTATACCTCTGCCGACTCCGTGTTCCAGATCGCCGCTCACGAGGACGTGGTGCCCCTGGAAAAGCTGTATGAATACTGCCACATTGCCCGTGAACTGCTCAAGGGCAAGCATGGTGTGGGCCGTGTCATTGCCCGTCCCTTTGTGGGAGATCCTGTCAATGGCTTCAAGCGGACTTCCAATCGCCACGATTATTCTCTGGAGCCTGCAAAGGATACCCTGCTGGATGTACTGAAAGCCGCCGGTAAGGACTCCATCGCCGTGGGCAAGATCCATGATATTTTCGCCGGCCGCGGAGACACCGAGTATGTCTATAACAAATCCAATGCCGATGGTATGAGCCATGCGCTCCATTATGCAGATCAGGATTTCAACGGCCTGTGCTTTGTCAATTTGGTGGATTTCGATATGCTTTACGGCCATCGCCGTGATATCGACGGCTATGCCAACGCATTGACCGAATTCGACAGCTGGCTGCCCTCTCTGATGGAAAAATTAGGGGAAGAGGATATCGTTATGATCACCGCCGACCACGGCTGTGATCCGGCCTACACCGCTACCACCGATCATACCAGAGAATATGTCCCCCTGCTGATTTTGGGCAAGAACGTCAAGCCTGGCTCTCTGGGCACACGCTACTCCTTTGCCGACATTGCCGCTACCGTGGCGGAACTGCTGGACGTGCAGCTGGAGACCCCTGGCAAGAGCTTCGCAGGAGAGATCCTGTAAGTAGGTTTTATCTGAAAAACGAGGTGAACACATGTCTAACGAAAAACTGGTGGAACTGGCAAAAGAGGCCATGACCCATTCCTATTCCCCCTATTCCGGCTATAAGGTCGGTGCCGCATTGCTGTGCAAAGACGGCACGGTATATCAGGGGTGCAACATTGAAAACGGTGCCTATGGCCCCACCATCTGCGCCGAGCGCACGGCCATTTTTAAGGCAGTGTACGATGGCCACAAGGATTTTGAAGCCATTGCCATTTGCGGTGGCAAAGATGGGGTGATCACCGGTCAATTCCCTCCCTGCGGCGTGTGCCGCCAGGTCATGCGTGAGTTTTGCAGGGATGATTTTAAGGTTCTGCTGATCGAACCGGAAAGGTATGAAGTCGTGACGCTGAAGGATCTGCTTCCTTATAGCTTCAGCTTAAATGGGTGAGAAAATGGATGCAATGGAAACTCTGAAGAAAATTTTTCCCCAGGCCTTTAAGGTCGGGGATGTGGCATCTCTGATCGTGACCATATTGATCTACATTCTGTTTGATGTGGTGGCCGGTGCGATCATCGGTTTGCTGTCGAAGCTGTATATTGTGGGCATTCTGTTTAGCATTCTGGGTACGCTGGTTGGCATTTATGCCACCGCCGGTATCGTGATCGCAATTCTGGTATTTTGCAAGGTGCTCAAGTAAGAAAATGCAGGCTACGGTATCGTGGCCTGCATTTTTTCTGAAAAAGGGGCTGACATTTGAGAAAATCTGTGTTACAATAGCAACAAATAGAGAGGAGGCGGCAAAAATGAACTTTTTGGAAGAACGGATACGAAAAGACGGCGTGATAAAGTCGGGGGATGTGCTCAAGGTGGATAGCTTTCTCAACCACCAAATGGACATCCATCTGATGGAACAGATCGGCAAGGAATTTCACCGGCGTTTCGGACATCTGCCGGTCACGAAAGTGCTGACCATTGAGGCTTCGGGTATTGCCGTTGCCTATCCGGTGGCACGGGAATTCGGCGTGCCGATGGTCTATGCGAAAAAAAGCCAGTCCATCAATATCGATGGAGATGTGTATGTGGCGGAGATCGATTCCTACGTACAAAAGGCGAAAAGCAAGGTGATCGTCTCTAAAAAATTCCTGGATCCCAATGACAAAGTGCTGATCATTGATGATTTCCTGGCCAACGGCTGTGCCATTCAGGGGCTGATATCTATTGTGGAAAGCGCCGATGCCCAGGTGTTGGGACTGGGCGTGGCTATTGAAAAAGGATTTCAGGAGGGCGGCTATCGGCTGCGTAATCTGGGCTATCAGTTGGAAAGCCTGGCCATCGTGGAGTCGATGGATGCCGAAACCGGAAGCATTACCTTCCGCCAGACAGAATGAAAAAATGGACTGTTGCAAAAATCAATGCAACAGTCCTTTGCTTTATTTTTCTTCCAGAAAGCGGCTTACTTCTCTGACAAAGCCGCTGACATCCTGAAAACGGCGATAGACGGAGGCGAAACGGATGTAGGCCACTTCGTCCATGGGCTTGATGCGCTCCATCACCATTTCACCCAGCTGATCGGTGGTGATCTCCCGTTCCAGAGAATTCTGGATGGTTTGCTCGATTTCCGTTGTAAGCTGTTCCAAATCGTTGATGTCGACCTTCCGCTTGTCGAAGGCACGAAGCATGGAGTTCAAAATTTTATTTCGGTCAAAATTCTGACGGGAACCGTCCCGCTTCACAACGATGATCGGCAAACTTTCTACCATTTCGTAGGTAGTGAAGCGCCGCTGACAGTGCAGACATTCACGACGACGGCGGATACTCTGGAAATCTTCACTTCGTCGGGAATCGACGACCTTACTTTCCGCATCGCCGCAAAACGGACATTTCATGGCAAACCCTCCTAAATACTTTCTACCATTATAACAAATGTTTTTCCCACTGTCCAGCATTTTTCGGATGGATTTTGCGTGGATTGAGAAAAGAAATATAAAGGCGCTAAAAAGCCTGATTTTATCAGCACTTCTACTGCCGGTAGAGTGGCATTTCTACCGCAGGGGGCCTGCTCTCTTTTTAAAAATGGGGTGACTTTTGACTGAAATTGCGTTATGATAGTCCCAGGAAATGAGGAAAGGTGGGAATTGTCCCAATGAATAACTTTGAGATCATTACAGATTCCGGCTGTGATCTGCCAGAGCAGATGCAGCGGAAATTGAATATAAAAATGGTGCGCCTGACTTTAAACTTCCGCGGACAGGAGCGGCAGGACAGCGTAGACCATGAGATCGTAGAGCTGTATGATGCTTTGCGCAGCGGCGAGGTGGCGAAAACTGCGGCGATCAACCCCCAGACCTGGGCGCAGGCCATAGAGCCGACCTTGCAGCAGGGCAAAGATGCGCTGGTGCTGGCTTTCTCCTCGGGATTGAGCACCACCTATCAATCCGCAATGATCGCCGCAGACGAGTTGCTGGAAAAATATCCTCAGAGAAAAATTCGAGTGGTGGATACCCGTGCAGCTTCCCTGGGACAGGGCTTGCTGGTGTGGTATGCCTGCGGAAAACGGGATGAGGGAATGAATCTGGAACAGGTGACACAGTGGGTGGAGGAAAACAAGTTCCATCTGTGCCACTGGTTCACGGTGGATGACCTGATGTACCTGAAACGGGGCGGGCGTGTCAGCGCCGCAACGGCCATCGTGGGCACCATGCTGGGAATCAAACCCGTGCTGCACATGGATGACGAGGGACATCTGATCAACATGAGCAAGGCCAGAGGACGCAAGGCATCCATTCAGGCACTGGCCGATAAGATGGGACAGCTGGGGCTGAAAGGCGAAAATAAAACGGTGTTCATTTGCCACGGAGATTGCCTGGAAGATGCCCAGTATCTGGAAAGCCTGGTGCGGCAGAAATACGGGGTGGAAGAGATCTTTATCGGCTATACCGGCGCGGTGATCGGCTCCCATTCCGGTCCTGGCACCCTGGCACTGTTCTTCCTTGGGGAAAATCGATAAATATTTGACCGTGGGGACAGCTGTTCCTCACGGTCATTTTTTTCGAAAAAAGAAGTTTGGGCAATTGGAGGATACAGGACTTGATATATTCATAAATTCATGTTATCATAACTTTTAACGACTTTTATAAAAGAAATAAGGTTAGAAACTATGAAAAAGAAGAAAATTTCCATCATATCGTCTTTGCACTATGTCAAGCTGATCTATCGTTCGGCGCTGTTTGTTCTGGCGCTGGTCATGTATATCGTCAGCCGTGTGAGGCATACGGGGGAGCTGTTTCGCGGATATGAGGAAAATCGATGGGTACTGGGATTGATGGGCGTGGTCTATGCGGTAGAAATGATCGCCCGATTTTTCCCGTCACGGTTGGAGAGCATGGGCTGTCAGAAACAGTTCAAGCGCAATCTGAAACCCACGGGCAATTCTACCCCCAACCTGATGCCATGGAAACGCACGCTGGCAGTCATCCTTTCCTGGGTGGGGCTCAATGGGGTGATCGGCCTGCTGTATTTTATGAAGATCATCGATGCCGGCATTCTGGTGCTCATCAGCCTGGCTTACGGGGTCTGTGATATGATCTGTATTTTGTTTTTCTGCCCGTTCCAGACCTGGTTCATGAAAAATCGCTGTTGCACCGTCTGCCGAATTTATAACTGGGACTTTGCTATGATGTTCACACCATTTGTGTTTATCCCCAGTTTCTTCACGTGGACCATGCTGGCCATGTCGCTGGGACTGCTGCTTCGCTGGGAGGTCGCATACCGCCGCCATCCGGAGCGATTTGCGGAAAGTACCAATGCTTGCCTTTCCTGTGCCAACTGCCAGGAAAAGCTGTGCCACCACAAAAAACAGCTGCGGATATTCTGGGATAAAAACAAGGCAAAAATTCGTTTTTGGGAATAAAAGGGGAGCGGA
>CAZVMK010000036.1:0-13762 GCA_964628315.1 uncultured Oscillospiraceae bacterium | reverse complement strand
TGCCCACGAAGCCGGTAACGCCGCGGACATTCCGAATGACATGCCATGTGTCATCACTGTAAACCATCTTGACCAGAACATAGCCAGGATAAACCTTGCGGTCATAGGTCTTGCTTGCACCGGTCTCGGTGATCTCGGTCACGGTCTCCATGGGAATGGAAATGGCCATGATCTGATCCTGAAGCTGGCGGCTTTCGACCGTTTTCTCGATGGTGGCTTTTACAGTGTTTTCATAACCGGAATAGGTATGCACAACATACCATTTTGCAGTTCCTGCCATGGTTTGCACCTTAGTGGAATGCGCCGATCAGAGCAGTGATGCCCAATTCAGCGACATAGTCAAACACCCAAATGAAAACACCAACGCACAGAACGCAGGCGCAAACGATCAGGGAGTTTTTCAGGACCTGCTTGGGGGTGGGCCAGACGACCTTCTTCAGTTCACTTTTCAGCTCACGGAAGTATTTGCATACGCTGCCCCAGGTTCTTTTGAACCAGTTTTCCTTTTTGACCTCAGCCATGATGAACCCTCCTTACTTCGTCTCGCTGTGAGTGGTGTGCTTTCTGCAGAATCTGCAATACTTGCTCATCTCCAGACGATCGGGGTCGTTCTTCTTGTTCTTCATGGTGTTGTAGTTTCTCTGCTTGCACTCAGAGCATCTCAAAGTGACCTTAACGCGCATAACGGCACCTCCTTAAAAATTGCCTCCCTGTATCACCTCGGCTAGAATAGAAATTTAGAAGCAGGCAAACTACATTTTCCTGCCCGAGGCTGAAAATGGGCATAACAACAAAGCCCTTTTTTCACAGGTGAGGACATTCTATCACATATTTTTGCTATAGTCAACAATTATTTTGACAATTTTTTGGTATTTTTACAAGAAAATTCATCGGAAAGAGGCTGTGAATAAGCGGCAAACAAAAGGGTATATCCTATGCATAGGAGGGATGGATATGAAAAAATGGAAACCCTATGCGCTCAGCGCGGCCGTTGCGCTGGCGGTCGGAGGCTTGTCGGCTATTTTATCCCGCGAGGGGATGCAACTTTATGACGAAACGGCGATAAAACCTGCCTTGTCGCCACCCATGTGGCTTTTTCCGGTGGTGTGGAGCATTCTTTACGTGCTGATGGGGTTCGGGGCGGCAGACGTGTGGATGCGAAAGGCGGAACCCCAGCGGAGCCGTGGACTGAATTTCTATGTGGCGCAGTTGGCGGTCAATTTCTTCTGGAGCCTGTTTTTCTTTCGGGCGCAGGCCTACGGATTTGCCGTATTGTGGCTGCTGCTATTGTGGTTGCTGGTACTGGGAATGATCGTGTCGTTTCGTGCCGTATCGCGGCGAAGCGCAATACTTCAGATACCGTATTTACTCTGGCTGAGTTTTGCGTTATATCTGAATATCGCCGTTTGGCAACTGAACTGAAAAATCCCTCTTTTCATTTGACTACTTTTATATTATAATGTAGTCATTCTGGAAAAAGAGGGTATTGAATATGAAACGAATTATGGGAATTGACTACGGTGACGCACGTACCGGCGTGGCGCTGTCGGACCTTTTGTGTTCCATTGTGGGTTCAAGCACGGTCGTACCCAGCCGAAACACGGAAAAAGCGATCGCCGATATCGTCCGCATTGCAAAAGAAAATGAGGTGGGGCAGATCGTTGTCGGCTTGCCGCGGAACATGGACGGAACGGAGGGAAACCGTGCCCAGCTGTGTCGAGAGTTCGGAGAAATGCTCCGTCAGGCTACGGGGCTGGAGGTGACCATGTGGGACGAGCGGCGCACCACGGTAGAAGCCCACAACATTTTGTCCCAGCACAATTACCATGGCCAAAAGCGTAAAAACACAGTGGATGCAGTGGCTGCATCCCTGATTTTGGAGGGTTATCTGAATTCCCTGAAAAAGTAATGGGCTTCAGGCTTTGGTCCGATAACGCAATTCTCTGACACCGGTGAACAGCAGCAGAATACCGAAAATCTTTTTTAGAACATCCGTATCCAGCTGACTGCCAATATAGGAACAGACTGCTGCCGTGACACATCCCAGTGCCATTGGCAGCAGAATTTTTTTAAGATGGCCTCTTTTTAACCGCAAAAGGCTGGAGCAGAGCGCACAGGGAATAAAGAACATCAGGTTGACACAACGGGCCACCGTTGGCTCCATGCCTACTACCAGAGTCAACCACATCATCAGCAAACTGCCGCCGCCAATGCCCAGCCCTGCCAGAAAACCGAGGACAAAACCGACTGCCACTGCTACCGGAAAGGTCAGAGCCATAGATATCGAATCCCTCCCCATAAAATGATGACACCCAGAATACGATGGAGCCATTTTGTCGGTATTTTCTTGCCGAGCAAACCGGCGAGCAGTCCCGCCGGAATGCAGCCGACCAGATAGGGAAGGGCATCCTTCCAGGGCAGGGGCATCTGAGTGCTGCTGACGGCCAGAGAAACGGCACACATGGGCAGGATGATGGCCACCGATGAGGGGAAGATCTCTTCTTCGGATAAGGCTCCGCTGGCGGTAAGCAGGGGGACCAGCACCATGCCTCCGCCGGTTCCCAGCAACCCGTTGATTGCGCCGGCCAGAATGCCGGCCAATATGAGTTTCCAATGACGCAAAAAATCGCCTCCTGTGGAAATTGTTCCACAGGAGGCAAGTCTTATTCTGAAATCAGCTGATGACCAGGTCGGTCTTGATGTGCTTGTCGGTCAGGATCTCCAGATCGATCTTCTCGCACAGTTCATCATACCATGCTTCCAGAGTTTCATCGTGCAGAGCCTCGGTGATCAGGTAGGTGCGGTAATCGGTCTCGCTGTTGCCAACGAAATACATAACGTGATAGCCGTAGCTGGACTCAATCACGCCGGTGTCGCCGTCCTTGCGGTCCTTATCGAAGCACCAGTCGTTGAAATTGGTGTCCATCTGGCCAGGGTAGATATCCTCGTACAGGCCGCCGTTGGTGACTTTACCGTTGTTGTCATCGCTTTCCTTGTTGGCCAGCTCGCCGAAGGAGTCTTCGGTGGCATCGCCGGCCTGCCACTGCTTCAGCAGAGCCTCGGCTGCTTTCTTGGCAGCGTTCTTCTCGTCAGTGGAGTAGGTGACATTACCGCTGGAGTCCTTGGTGCCGCCCTCGAATGCGACCAGAATGTGGCGAACGTTCTTCAGCATGACCTCGGAGTTGTCGTTGCAGGATTCGTAGCGGATGATATAGTAGCCGTTGATGACCTTGCTGTCGCCGGAACCGGAGGCGTACTCGATAACGGTCACATCGCCGCTCTTACGGACTTCGAAGGTTTCTTCCTCATCGTCGTCCTTGTCCTCGGTGCTCTTGCTGTCGGTGTCTTCGTCCTCAACTCTGCCGATGACCCAGTCACGGAACAGGGAGTTGACCTTGCTGTAAAGCTTATCGGTGTACTCGGTGGCAGCGGCAGTGGACTTGTCGCTGTTGTTGATCTGCATGTCCAGCTCTTTGATCGCTTCGTTGAACTTTTCCAGGGACTCGCCGTTGATCTTTTCTGCAAGCTTGTCGGCTTCTGCTTTGCACTTTTCGACAGCTGCTTTCTTCTCTTCGTCGGTGTAAGTGGTATTGCCTTCGTCGTCCTTGGTGCCGCCCTCGCGGAACTTGGTGTAGCTCAGGTAGTAGGTGGCGTAGGTGTAGCTATTGTAGGTGTAGGGGGCCTTTTCCTGGAATGCGGCCAGCTCTTCATCGGTGAAGTCCAGCTCGTCGGAGTGGGCATTGTAGTAGGAAGAAGCCACTGCGGAAATTCTCAGGTATTCACGGTAGCTTTCTTCGGTAGCGCCGTTGCCGTAGATGGCACGCAGGTAGCCGGTCAGGCTGCTGTAGCCGTAGATCTGACCATAGAGGTTCATGGTGGACATGGTGCTCTCAAGAGTCTTTTCCTCGTCCTCGGTCAGCTTGTGGTTGGCCGCAATGGCTGCATCGTACAGCGCATAGGTGCTCTTGATGTTGGACTCGGCAGAGGACATGAAGTTGTCTGCCCAGGTAGCGCCGGTTTCCTTGTTGACGATCTGCTCGTCCAGAGGCTTGGAAGTATCCAGGCCGATGTAGCTCAGGTAGGAAGAATACTGGCTGACATAGGCGTTAACGGCATCGATAAAGAAGTAGTTTGCCTCAACGGAAGTCAGGGTATGGTCGCCAACGGTGATGGCATCGGTGTTCTTATAGACCACATTTTTAATGGGATTGGTCACGACTGCGCCGATAAAAATGCAGAATACCAAAGCAATGACCACCCAGAAGGTGAGGGTATAACGCTTCAGCTTTTTAGCTTCCTGTGCGGAGGCAGCCTGACGCTCGGTCATGTACTGCTCTTTACGAAGCTGCTTTTTTTTGGATGAACTCATAGTAACATTTCCTCTCGTTTCGTCTTTGTGGATTTGCATGCAAAGAGATTTTCACGCATAGACCCAAGAATTATAACTGATTTTGCTTCGAGTTTCAAGTACAAACTGTGAATTATTTGAAAAAAAGAATAAAGTTTACAATAATTTCATCTCAGCATGTGCAGAATATAAAAACATGGGGAGCAAAAGCTCCCCATGCACCCGCTTTAGCCGTATGCATCCGATTATGACCTGCACGAAAATGGCAGGTGGGTTGCCGTTCCCAACCTTTTCTGCTCCCAACGTCCACCACCTGTCAAAGCAGGGGCGGGAGGTCTGCAAACCAGCGGAGAAACTAACGTCCCGATAAAAAAATGTGGGTCCAAACGGACACATTACGCACCAAGCAGGAAGAAAAGACAGGTTATTCGTCTTCCTCTTCTTCGTACAGCTGCTCCATCATCAAAGCGTGAACAGCTTCCAGCTCCTGCTCGTCTTCAATAGCGTACAGAATGCTTTCGCCATCTTCTTCCACGCTCTTGAGAATGGCCACTTCCAGATCCTGCTCCTCATCGGCATCTACCGCAGGGATAGCGGCCAGATAGGTAGCGCCGTTATATTCCAGCGTAGCGAGGATCTCCAGCTCGTATTCGGTGCCGTCTTCGTCGACGATGGTGATATAATCGGAACCAAATTCTTCAGACATAAAATGCTCCTTTCGAAAGGTCACTTCTTACAGACACCATTGTACTATCATCCGGCTGCAAAATCAAGTGGAAATTCTCACGAAAGCAAATTTTCCAAAAAATGATCCAGATCTTCCATGTCCTCAATGCGAATGCCTTGCCGCAGTTGGGCCTGTGTGTCGGTGGGCAGAACGGCCACGGGGTAGGGGAAAATACGCCACGGGGCCGTATCTCCGTCTTTCCAGATGGCCACACGCCCGTTGTGTATGCCCAGCAGAAAGCCCAGAAGCAGCAGGGAGCAGATTGCAGTGGCCGGTTTCCTTTTTTTCATGGGGGTTACCTCTCTACTATAATATTCTGTGCATGATAATGTATGCAATTTCGGGAAAAGCTATTCCCGAAAAATAACAGCAAGGGAAATTTCCTGATAATTCATAAATTAGGGCTTTCGTTTTACGCAAAGATGTGTTATAATCTATAAATCAATGCCCAAAACGGATTTTTCCCTGCTTTTCAAAGTGAGTCGGTTCCGAATTTGCCGACGATACGGGGGGATGTTCTTTGGAACGAATGAAAAAAGTCCGCAAAATCATTGGAAAAATATTGAAGATAGCACTTGTGTCCCTGGGCATATTGACTCTTATCGCAGCTGTTAGTGCGGTGGTGTTTGTTAATATGCTGGCCTCTTACCTGCAAGATAATATCTTGCCGATGGCTAAAGTCAATCTGGATAGCTACGATCTTGAAAAAACATCCTACCTTTATTATTTCGATGAGGATGGGCAGATACAGGTGCTACAGCAGCTTTACACCACCACCGACAGGCGCTGGGCCTCTTATGAGGAATTGCCGCAATCGCTGATCAACGCCGCCATTGCCATTGAAGATAAACGCTTTTATGAGCACCAGGGCGTTGACTGGATCACTACCGCAAAAGCAACTTTGAATTTGCTGGTAGGCGGTGGAGATACCTTCGGCGGTTCGACTTTGACACAGCAGCTTGTGAAAAACCTGTATATGACGACCGATGACACTGCCAATGATGTGACAGTACAGCGGAAAGTTCTGGAGATCTTCCGTGCCATCGCCTTTGAAAAGGTGTATGACAAAAAGGTGGTGCTGGAATGGTATCTCAACTGCATTTATTTCGGCGATGGTTGCAATGGTGTCAAAAGTGCTGCCCAACATTATTTCGGTAAGGAATTACAGGAACTGACCACGGCCGAATGTGCCGCACTGATCGGAATTACCAACAATCCGTCCCTGTATAACCCGTATCGTCAGAGCCTGGATAACTACCGTGGCGAACAGCTGACAGGGAAAGAGCGAAACCGCCGCCGTCAGGAAAGTGTTCTCGGCGCCATGCGTGACCAGGGGTGGATCACCGAAGAAGAGTATCGTCAGGCGATGACTCAGGAAATGGTTTTCACCGAAGGGCAGAGCAAGGATGGGGATGAGTCGCGGAATGTATATTCCTGGTATGTTGATACCGTGCTGGAGGATGTGGCGAAGGCACTGGCGGAAGAAGACGGTGTGACTGCTTGGAATGACACGGTCCGCAGCCATTATGTAACATTGCTCAGCCGTGGCGGTTATCATATTTATACCCCCTATGATCCTCAGGCGCAACTGGCAGTTGACAGTGTGTATACCGATCTTTCTCAGATACCGTTGACCCAGAGCAGCCAACAGTTGCAGTCGGCTATCGTCTTGATCGATAATCAGAGCGGTGATATCGTGGCAATGGCAGGCGGCGTTGGAAATAAAGAAGATTTTGATGCCTACAATCGGGCAGATGTGCCTCTGCAGATCGGTTCGGCCATAAAGCCTTTGACCGTTTACGGTCCGGCTTTTGAAAAGGGACTGATCACGCCGGCTACCGTGATCGCAGATATGCCGCTGAAAGTTCTGGCCAACGGAACCCCTTTTCCGAGAAATGACAACCGTGTTTACAATTATCACCGCACTGTTTGGCGAGGGATCGTTTCATCGACCAATGCCGTTGCGGTGAATACGTTGGATCGGCTGGGAATTCGCTACAGTTTCGACTTTGCCACGGATCATTTCGGGATCACAACGCTGACATCCGCTTATGAAACGACCTCTGGTCAAATTTTGTCCGACTTGGATTACGCACCTTTGGCCATGGGCGCATTAACAAAGGGAATGACCGTTCGGGAAGTGACAAATGCCTATGCAACTTTTGCAAACAATGGCGTCTGGAGACAGGGGAGGACCTTTTTGCTGGTTCTCGATGATGACGGAAAAGTTGTGCTGAACAATCGACAGGAGAGCCGCCAAATTCTCGGCGAAAAGGCTGTTAATTATATGAACTACTGTCTGGACAGTGCCGTCGATATCGGCACGGGAATGGCAGCAGATATAGAGGGGATGGATGTCGCCGGAAAGACCGGCACCACATCCGGTAAAAAAGACCGTTATTTTGCCGGCTTTACCGGCTATTACACTGCCGCTGTCTGGTGCGGCTATGATACACCGGAGCAGATCAATCTCGTCGGCAGCAGTGCAAACCCTGCTGCGACACTGTGGAAAAAAGTAATGCAAAAGTTGCACACCGGAAAGAAAACCATTCCCCTTTATTCTACCGATGGCATGGTACAGGTCAGTATTTGCCTGGATTCCGGCCTTTTAGCAACCGACAGTTGCTATCAGGATATTCGTTCCGAAGACGGGCTGAACCGTGTGGAACAGGTGTGGGTCTATCCTCAGGATGCGCCGACCTCTCACTGCACCCAGCATATTCGGGTGGACTACTGCACGGAGGGCCACGGCGTAGCCAATGAGTATTGCAGGCGGTTTGCCGCGGTGGGTGCGTTGAAACTGGAAAGCAAGGCGCTTTTGAAATTGACACAGTCCCAACTGACGGAGCTGGAAAATGCGGCCGGTAAAGGACTGGCTTCGGATTATTTACGGGATGATTATGTGTATCTTGTGGATAAATACGGGGTGGCAGGTTCATTTTACGGATTTCATTCCAATATTAACGGTGGAATGCAACTTCCTTATAAGGTGTGCACGGTGCATACCCAGCAGAGTTGGGAAAACTATGTGCCTGCGCCGGAAGAGACGGAACCTGCGACAGAGCCAACCGTACCGCCGACACTGTTCCCATTGCCGACAGAGAAAATAGAAAACACCAATGAGTGAGGTATAAATAGAATGTGGATTTCTGATGGATGGAAAGAATATGAAGTGCTGGACACCTCCGACGGGGAACGTCTGGAACGCTGGGGAAAGTATATCCTGGTGCGGCCGGATCCCCAGGTCATCTGGAGCACGCCCCATGTCGATCCGAACTGGAAAAAATACGATGCCCGTTATGTTCGCTCCAATACCGGAGGCGGACATTGGACGGATCATCATTTGCCCGAGCGCTGGCAGATACACTACAAGGATTTTTTGACATTCAACGTAAAACCCATGAATTTCAAGCATACCGGTGTGTTTCCCGAGCAGGCGACCAACTGGGACTTTATTCGTGAAAAATGTGCCAATGCAGGTCGGCCTGTCCGTGTGCTGAATTTGTTTGCCTACTCCGGCGGCGCTACACTTGCGGCTGCTGCCGGTGGCGCCGAGGTGTTCCACGTGGATGCTTCCAAAGGCATGGTGGCCTGGGCAAAAGAAAACGCCCAGGCCTCCGGCCTGGCGGATCGACCGATCCACTGGATCGTGGACGATTGCGCCAAATTCATCCAACGGGAGATCCGTCGGGGACGCCGTTATGACGGAATCATTATGGATCCTCCCAGCTACGGAAGAGGACCCAGCGGCGAGATTTGGAAAATGGAAACGAGTTTTTATCCGTTCTTGCTGGAAACGGCAAAATTACTGACCGACGATCCGCTGTTTGTCATCATTAATTCCTACACCACCGGCCTTGCGCCGTCTGCAGTCGGTTATGCGGCGGATACGGCCATCGGCGGCGGACATACCCTGGTGGACGAGATCGGTCTGCCGGTGAAATCAAC
This sequence comes from uncultured Oscillospiraceae bacterium, assembly GCA_964628315.1. Lineage (GTDB taxonomy): Bacteria > Bacillota > Clostridia > Oscillospirales > Oscillospiraceae > Faecousia. The sequence continues at coordinate 4,739 of CAZVMK010000036.1, read as the reverse complement.
GGGACTGGTGCTGCCTTGCGGCTCTACCGGCCGCTGGATGCCCAAGTAACCTCAACAGGAGGAAAGTACATTGAGTGAAGCGATTCGTGTGGAACACTTAAATTACGCATACCCAGGGGTGGACGATGCTCCCAGCGTTGCAGTGTTTACAGATTTGAATTTAACCATCGAAGAAGGCAGTTTTGTGGCGATTTTAGGTAGCAATGGCTGTGGAAAATCTACGTTGGCAAAACATTTTAATTCCATTTTGCTGCCCTGCGGCGGTAAAGTTTATGTATCGGGACTGGATACCTCCGATGAGGCACTGCTGATGCGTGTGCGCCGCAACGTGGGCATGGTTTTCCAAAATCCCGACAATCAGATCGTCGCCAATGTGGTGGAAGAGGATGTGGCATTTGGTCCCGAAAATCTGGGCATTGCCAGCCCCGAGATCCGCAGAAGGGTGGACCTGGCACTGAAACAGGTGGGAATGTATGAGTATCGGGAACATGCCCCCCATCTTCTGTCCGGCGGACAGAAACAACGTGTGGCCATTGCAGGCATCATTGCCATGGAACCGAAGTGCATCGTTTTGGATGAGCCTACCGCCATGCTGGATCCCCGTGGTCGCAGGGAAGTGATCGACACTGTCCGAAAATTGAATCGGGATAAGGGAATCACGGTCGTTCTTATTACCCACCATATGGATGAAGCGGCCAAGGCAGGGCGTGTTGTGGTCCTGCATCAGGGACAGGTCACTGCAGACGGTACGCCTGAGGAGGTTTTCTCCCAGGTAGCGCTTTTGCATGAGATCGGTCTGGCTGCACCGGACACGGTGGAACTGTGCTATGCACTGAACCAGGAGGGCTTCGACTTGCCGTTGGATGCTCTGGATATAGAAAAATGTGCGCAGACACTTTATGATGAAATAAAGGTTTGACGCCCCAGGAGGAAATACTGTGGAACCTATTTTGCAGGTCCAGGACTTGACCCATATATACAGTGCCGGAACGCCGTTTGAGCACGTGGCACTGGAAAATATCAATTTTTCTGTTCAAGCCGGTGAATTCATCGGCATCATCGGCCATACCGGCTCCGGAAAATCAACACTTATGCAGCACATGAACGGACTGCTAAAGCCCACATCCGGCAAGATATTGCTGGGCGGTCAGGATATTTGGTCGGACAAGAAACTGACACGGCAGGCACGTTTTCGGGTGGGACTGGTGTTTCAGTACCCCGAATATCAGCTTTTTGAAGAAACGGTCTATAAAGACATTTCGTTCGGCCCCAAAAATATGGGACTTTCCAAAGAGGAGATCGACCGCCGTGTCCGTCAGGCGGCAGATTTTGTGGGATTGACATCCCAGCAGTTGCAGGTATCGCCCTTCGATCTGTCCGGCGGACAGAAACGACGGGTGGCCATTGCCGGTGTTATTGCGATGGAACCGGAGGTCCTGATTTTGGATGAACCCACCGCAGGCCTTGATCCCATTGGCAGAGAGGAGATCCTTGCCAATATCCAAAACTATCGGCGGGCGAAAAATGCCACTATCATGATGGTCAGCCACTCCATGAACGACGTCGCACGTCTGACAGATCGGCTTCTGGTGCTTAATGGGGCCCATATTGCCATGAACGGTACCCCCAGTGAAGTGTTCGAGCGGGCATCTGAGCTGGAGAGCATCGGCCTTGATATTCCCGAAATTACGAGAGTTTTTATGCGCTTGCGGAGCATGGGACTGGATGTACCCATGGTTTACACCCTGGAACAGGCTGTTGCCACGCTGAAAAAACTGAAGGAGGGGAACTGAAATGTTAAAAGACATTACCCTCGGCCAGTATTTCCCGGGAAATTCGCCTATCCACAAAATGGATCCCAGAGCCAAGCTCGTCATGTTGGTGGTCTATATTGTGGCTTTGTTTGTGGCGACCAGTTGGATATCCTACGGCGTGATGCTGGCGTTTCTGGCAATGGTGATCGCCATTTCCAAAATCCCACTCAAAAGCATTGTCCGCGGTATGAAACCGCTGGTGATGATTTTGATTTTTACGGGCATTTTGAATGTTTTTTTCACCGATGGTGAAACCGTCCTGGTGGAGTTTTGGATCATTAAAATTACTCAGGAGGGAATTCTGAGGGCATTTTTTATGATGATCCGTATCCTCATGCTCATCAGCGGAACCTTCCTGCTGACGTATACGACATCGCCCATTGCGCTGACGGATGGTCTGGAGTCTTTGCTGGGACCTTTAAAGAAAATCAAAGTTCCGGTACATGAGCTGAGCATGATGATGTGCATCGCTTTGCGTTTTATCCCCACACTTATCGAGGAAACCGACAAGATCATGTCCGCTCAGAAAGCCAGAGGTGCGGATTTTGAAAACGGCAACCTGATGGAAAAGGTGAAAGCATTGGTGCCTATCCTGGTGCCGCTGTTTATCAGTGCTTTCCGCCGTGCGGACGAACTGGCCACTGCTATGGAGTGCCGCTGTTATCAGGGCGGTGAGGGCAGGACGAAGATGAAGTTGCTTCGCTATATGCGTCGGGACTATGTGGCCTATGCCGTTGGAGTGGCGCTGCTGGCCGGTATCTTTACGCTGGCACACTTTGGCCTGTGAGGTAGAAAATGCGAAATATAGCCCTGTTTTTGACCTATGAGGGAACTCGATATCACGGCTGGCAGATGCAGAAAAATCTGGAAACCGTTCAACAGACTTTGGAAAAAGCCATCGCCACGGTGGTGGGACATGGCGTCCATGTGACCGGTTGCGGCCGCACGGATGCAGGAGTCCATGCCAGATGTTATGTGGCCAATTTCAGAACATCTTCCACCATTCCGGCGGAACGACTGCCCTATGCGCTCAATACCCATTTGCCTGCCGATGTGGTGGTGACAAAAGCCTTTGAAGTTCACGAAGATTTCAATGCCATCGGTTCCTGTGCCCGAAAAGAGTATACCTATATTATTTATAACTCTCGTGTCCGTGACCCGTTTTACATCAACCGTGCATGGTTTTATCCAAAACATCTGGATGAAAAGATCATGCAGCAGGCGGCTGACCAATTTGTAGGCACCCATGATTTTGCGGCGGTCAGAAGTGTGGGTACGGATGTCAAATCTACGGTACGCACCGTATACTATTACAATGTGGAGCGGCGCGGAGATTTGATCTATCTGCGCGTTTGCGCCAACGGCTTCCTGTATAACATGGCCCGTGCCATGGCCGGTACCGTTGTTTATGCCGCCGAAGGGAAGATACGCCCCGATCAGATCGGCGAAATATTGAATGCCGGCAATCGTACTGCCGCCGGTCCGACTGTGCCGGCCGGTGGACTTTACATGACCCACCTGTGGTATGATGACGGTACGGAAAACTTTGAATGCGAAAACAGTTTTTGACCCAACGCTCTGCCAGGAAAGGGCAGATGTTCCATTAGAAATGGAGTGATACCATGCAACCTAAACTTTGTACCAAATGTAAGAAAAATATTGCCGTGGTCTTTATTACGAAGATCGAAAATGGTGCGACACTCAATGAGGGATATTGTCTGAAGTGCGCGCGTAGTCTTGGCATCCCTCAAATTGATCAGGCAGTTCAGCAGATGGGATTTTCCGAGGAGGACCTGGATAATCTGTCCGACGAAATGGGCAATATGTTCGGCCAGCTGGAGCAGGAAAACGGGGAAGAGGACGAAAGCGAAAGCCGCACTTCCACATTCCCACTGCTAAATCAGCTGTTTGGTTCCAACCCGAATTTGCCGGCGAAACAGGAACCTGCCGAGCAACCGAAAAATAACGAGGAAGAACCGAAAAAGAAAGAGAAAAAGCACAAATTTCTGGATACTTATTGCCTGAACCTGACAGCACGTGCCCGTGAGGGAAAACTGGATAAAGTGATCGGCCGCGATGTGGAAACGGAACGGATCATTCAGATTCTGAACCGCCGGCAAAAGAATAACCCCTGCCTGATCGGTGAACCTGGTGTCGGTAAGACCGCCATTGCAGAGGGTTTGGCTCAGCGTATCGTCGCCGGAGATGTTCCTTACAAACTGAAGGATAAGGAAGTGTTTTTGCTTGATTTGACGGCGCTGGTGGCAGGAACCCAGTTCCGAGGCCAATTCGAGAGCCGCATGAAGAGCCTGATCTCAGAGGTGAAGGCCTGCGGAAATATCATTTTGGTCATCGATGAAGTCCACAATCTGGTGGGGGCCGGAGATGCCGAAGGCTCCATGAATGCGGCAAATATCCTCAAGCCTGCGCTGTCCAGAGGGGAAATTCAGGTCATCGGTGCCACGACTTTTGCCGAATACCGCAAGCATATCGAAAAGGATGCGGCCTTGGAACGCCGTTTCCAGCCTGTGACCGTGGCGGAGCCTACACTGGAAGAAGCTTGCCAGATCATGCAGGGAATTGCGAAAAGCTATTCCGATTTCCACGGCGTAGAAATCTCGCCGGAAATCGCCCGTCAGTGTGTGGTCCTTTCGGAGCGCTATATTACGGACCGTTTCCTGCCGGATAAGGCCATCGACTTGCTGGACGAAGCCTGTTCCGATGTGAACCTGCAGTGCAAGGAAATTTCCAAAATGGCCGAACTGCAAAAAGAACGGGACGATTATGAGCTGGAGCTGCGTCTGCTCAACGAACAGACGGAAAATCAGAATTTTGAGCGCTTGGCCATCGTGCGCAGCAAGTTGCTACAGCTGGCAGCGCAGATCGAGGAACTGGAAAAACTGCCAAAACCTGCGGTGACGATGG